>JBJOQA010000127.1:0-3726 GCA_046050225.1 Bacteroidota bacterium
GCCAATAATGCCACTTTTGGCGATCCTTGCGTAGGAACAGGAAAAAGACTATATGTAGAAGCTTTAAGTAGCATACATAACCTGGTTATTCGAGCTATTCCAACTGTTACCGGATCAACCGGTGCAACAAGATGTGGAACCGGAACCTTATTACTTGCTGCCACAGCCTCATCCGGTGCAACCATCGATTGGTATGCAGCTTCATCCGGCGGCACAGCATTATCTACTAGTAATAGTAATTATACAACGCCATCTATTTCAAGTACAACCACCTATTACGCAGAGGCAAGAAATATAACAACAGGATGCGTTTCTGCAGCCAGAACTGCTGTAACAGCTACTGTTACCGTACCTACTATTAGCAATTTTACACCAACTGTAGGTACTAGTGGAACAACGGTGGTTATAACCGGAACAAATTTCACCGGTGCATCAGCAGTAAGATTTGGCGGAACAAATGCTTCTTCTTTTGTTATTAACTCCGCCACGCAAATAACGGCGGTGGTTGGAAGCGGCACAACCGGTGCAGTAACGGTAACTACTAGTTGCGGAACAGCAACAGGCAGTACATTTACTTATTACCCTGCACCTACCATTACTAGCTTTACCCCAACAACCGCTTCTTTTGGAGATGTAGTTACGATCACCGGAACTAATTTTACCGGCACCACTAGCGTAAACTTTGGTGCTACGGCAGCTACATCATTTGTGGTTGTTTCTGCCACTAGTATAACCGCCGTTGTAGGTTATGGCAGTACAGGCAATGTTTCTGTTACTACACCCGGAGGAACAGCAACTAGAACCGGTTTCACGTATAATGATATAACCAGTTGGACTGGCAGTAATAATAGCAATTGGAATAATAGCGCCAACTGGTCGCATGGCATACCCGGAACAGGCACGCATGTTAGTATTCCACCGGTAGAAACTTATCCCGCGATTAGCGGTAATTATACCATTGGCCAATTAACAATGGAGGAAGGCACTAGCATAAGAATCAATGCAAATTATTCTTTAACACTTACCGGTAATTTGCAAAGCGCTGGCACTGTAACCGGCGATGGAGAACTCAAATTAGGAGGCAACAGCGTACAACAAATTTCAGGAAATTGGTCGGTGGATAATTTAACCTTGAACAATGCAAGCGGCGCTACGATTTCATCAGGTAGCAGTCATCTTACCACTATAATCAAAAACTATACACCAACACAAGGAACCTTAATTACCAACGACAATTTGGTGCTCCATAGTGATGCATCAGGTACTGCACGTGTTGCAATCGGCAGCTCGGCAGGTAATTATATTTCCGGAAAAGTTCGATTTGAAAGATTTGTTCCTGCCAGAAGAGCTTGGCGCTTGTTTAATTATCCATTTACTACCAACAATGCTCCTACCATTTTTGCAAGTATTCAAGAAGGAGCAGGCGGCACCACATCCAATCCCAATCCGGGATATGGTACCCATATCACCGGTGGAAGTATTGCAAATGGTTTTGATCAAAGCCCCACCAACAACAGCTCAATTAAAGTATTAAACAATGGCGCGTGGATTAACTTACCAACCACTAACACCCCTACTAGTGATTATAGCGGATACTTCTTATTTGTAAGAGGTTCTAGAGCCAATAATCTTAATCAAGGCTTAAGTGCAGCCGCAGATAACACCACGCTACGTGGCACCGGAAACCTACGCCAAGGCGATCAAAACATTACAGTAAGTGGCAGTGGATGGCAACTCATCAGCAATCCTTTTGCCTCTCCTATTGATCTTTCGGCAGTGGCAAATAGCAACACGGCTTTAGTTAGAAACAACTTTAAGTTTTGGGATCCAAGATTAGGCGGCACCAACTATGTTGGAGGTTATGTAACTGCCAGTTGGAATGGCACTAGTTATGATTATGCACCGGCTCCGGTAAGCAGTCTAACTGAATTTGCGCAATCTGGTGCAATGTTTTTTGTAGACGCCAAAAATGCAGGTACCCTTACCATTCAAGAAACGCATAAATCAAACGGCGGTGTAGATTATGTGTTTAGACCAGGACCGGAACAACCCAAATTTTATATCAATTTACGTTCAAGAAACAACAACAATACAACACCGATAGTTGATGGTGTGATGGTTGGCTATGACGAAAACTTTAGTAATGCGGTTGACGATTATGATGCAGCCAAATTAAGTATCGGCGGTGTAGAGAGTTTATCTATTTTACATAATAGCGGAAAATTACTCTCTATTGAAAGAAGACAGGACCTTACAAATATGGATACCATACAACTTAACCTAGCAAACATGGCCAACCGTGGTTATCAATTTGAATTTAAAGCATCCAACTTTGATAGTAGCTTATTGAGTATTTGGCTAGAAGATACCCACACCCACCAATTAACACCTGTGCGTAGTAACGGTACCAGTAGTTTCGATTTTTCAATAGCAGCAGGTTATAATGCGAATCGCTACCGCTTATTATTTAAACAAAATTCTGGCATTGTATTACCTGTAACATTGCAACAATTTAATGCCACAAAACAAGGCACCACAGTGATAACCAAATGGATAACCCGTCAAGAATTAAATATGAAGGGCTATTGGGTTGAACGTTCGGCAGATGGCATTCATTTCAACGCGATTAGTTCATTAATTGAAGCAAAAAATATTGCCACAACCGCCAACTATCAATTTGAAGATGTGCAACCGATGAAAGGACTAAATTACTACCGTTTACGCATGGCAGATATCGACAACCGTGTAAGCTATAGTAGTATTGTGAAAATAAATTTTGAATCTGTTAAGAAAATTACTGTTTATCCAAATCCGGTAACCGACCAAACGATTCACTTGAAAATGTTGGATCAACCAATTGGTCGTTATCAACTAACATTAACAACTGCTGATGGCAAACAAATAATGCTACAGCCAATAAACTATACGGGAAATGCAATGATAGAAGTTCCGTTACAACAAAGCGTTGCTACCGGGCATTACATTCTTAACATTCAACATGAATTGGGAAGTGCGCAGCAATTAAACATTCAAATAGTAGAATAACGAAAGAGCCGGAATAACTCCGGCTCTTTTTTAATTTGGTATTAAGTTAATGGGCAAAATAATTTCCCATCGATTCGTTGCAAGTGGATTTCGTAAATCAGTATCCAATAAATAACTATACCGAACGCCCAGGCTTGCCGGCAAGGCATTCCAAAGTTTGGTATCTAAATAAAACTCTGCACCAACACTTCGATTCACAATTTTAGTTAATAATCCAAATAACCTTGCACGCGCTTGTGTATAATCATAAAACACATTAGCACGAACCCTTTGAATATAAACCATATTCCCAATTCCCCAATCGGGGTAACCTATTGGAAAATGATAGTTAATCCCATACTTCAACATCCTACGGGTTGACAAGCCTAAATAACCACGAGAATAAGAAAATGTATTACTAAAAACATCATTTAAAGTATCTCTTGTTTGAAAACTACCATTGATAACGAGATTGTGAGATTTCATTAATCCCGGCCAATATAAAGAGGCTGCTCCAACCCATTTATGGCTACTACCCCAGGTATAGGCTTTTCTATAAGTAACAGCAATGGTTTGCGCATATCTTGGAAGAATATGCTGCTTGGCTTGCTGACTAACATTGCTAAATGAAAATAGAAAAGAGGAATATTTTAATGCAAAATTATCCAGTACATTCTTACCAATTCCTATGTATGGTATTTG
>JBJOQA010000128.1:0-5705 GCA_046050225.1 Bacteroidota bacterium
GCAATCTTGGCTCTAATCTTCGCCTCTATTTCTGCAGCCATTTCAGGATTGTCGAGCAATAATTGCTTCACCGAATCACGACCCTGACCTAATTTATTGGCATCATAGCTAAACCAGCTACCGCTTTTTTGAACGATACCCAATTCAACGCCCATATCAATAATTTCACCGGTTTTAGAAATACCTTCTCCAAAAATGATATCAAATTCTGCATTACGAAATGGCGGTGCCACCTTGTTTTTCACCACTTTCACTTTCACACGATTACCAATCGCTTCATCTCCGTCTTTAATTTGTGCCATACGGCGAATATCTAAACGAACCGATGCGTAAAACTTTAATGCATTACCACCTGTTGTGGTTTCCGGATTACCAAACATCACCCCAATCTTTTCACGCAATTGGTTGATGAAAATGCAACAACAATTGGTTTTTGAAATAGTAGCGGTTAACTTACGTAAAGCCTGACTCATCAAACGCGCTTGTAAACCCATTTTGCTATCACCCATTTCACCTTCTAATTCACTTTTTGGTACCAAAGCCGCAACCGAGTCAATTACCACCACGTCTAACGCACCAGATAAAATCAAGCGATCTGCAATTTCTAACGCTTGCTCTCCGTAATCAGGTTGAGAAATCAATAAATTATCTATATCCACACCCAATTTGCGGGCATAATTACTATCAAAAGCATGCTCAGCATCAATAATAGCACACATACCGCCTTTCTTCTGTGCTTCAGCAATAACATGTGTAGCAACTGTTGTTTTACCACTACTTTCCGGACCGTATATTTCAATCACTCTTCCTTTTGGTAATCCGCCAATACCTAACGCCACATCTAAACCAAGCGAACCGGTACTAATGACCTCTTGTTCTACCTGTGGTTTATCTCCCATAATCATTACCGACCCCTTTCCAAAATCTTTGTCAATTTTGTCCATGGTCAGCTTTAGCGCTTTCAGTTTTTCTACATTGCTCATTGTCTTAAGTTTAATTGATGTATCTGATGTAAATGTATATTGTACAACGAAGATAAGGGGTTTTGTTTATCAACACTAATATTATTAGCAATTTTTTTGGTAAAAAATTTAGTTTTTTGTTGCCCCGCACAAATTTACAGCTTCGCTCAAGGGGTTTCAAAAGGGTTTTCCACTTTATTTCAACTAGTTTTCACATCATTTTGAGGGAAAAATAACGAGCGGATATCAAAAACTTGTGCTTACTTGCCGTTGCAAATGGCAAACTTTCAAACGAATAGCAATTTTCAGGTAGAACAAAACGAGGCGTTTCAATTAGCTGCCGACTTTATACGATTTACCCAATTACCCGTTTTTGTTACCGGAAAAGCCGGTACCGGTAAAACCACCTTTTTAAAACATTGCAAAGAAAATCCCGTTAAAAACACGGCCATCGTGGCTCCAACAGGCGTAGCTGCCATCAATGCCGGGGGCACAACAATTCACTCATTTTTTCAATTGCCCTTTAGTCCATTTATTCCCACCTCCGGTGGATTTAATGCATCGGAAACTACCCAAAACAAACATAGTTTGATGAGCCAATTGCGTTTGTCGAACGACCGTAGGGAAGTACTTCAAGAACTTGAACTACTGATTATTGATGAAATTAGTATGGTGCGCTGCGATGTACTGGATGCCATTGATACCATCTTAAAACAAGTACGCCAAAATCAACAACAAGCATTTGGCGGCGTACAAGTTGTTTTCATTGGCGATTTACACCAGTTACCGCCCGTTATTAAAGAAGATGAATGGCAATTGTTACAACCTTATTATCAAAGTCCGTTTTTCTTTAGCAGCCAAGTAGTTCAAGAAAATCCGCCGGTTTATGTTGAACTTACCACCGTTTATCGCCAGCGGGATGAGCAATTTGTTGACATTCTCAATAAGATTCGAAATAATCAATTAGATACAGTTGCGTATGACCAACTGCATCAACGCTACCAACCGCATCTCGATCCGGCACGTGAAGAAAACTACATAACGCTCACTACCCATAATAATAAAGCAGATTTAATTAACCAACGCGCACTGGCTGCCATCACCGGAAAAACATTTAATTATCAAGCCCAAGTTACCGGCGACTTCAACGATAAATCCTATCCGGCCGAAGCGGAACTACAATTAAAGGAGGGGGCGCAGGTAATGTTTATTAAAAATGATATCGAAAAAGTTCGGCGCTATTTCAATGGAAAAATTGGCGTAATTGCCAAGTTGGAGGCTGATAAGATTTTTGTGCGTTGCAACGACCTTTCCGATTTAATTGAAGTTAAAAAAGAAACCTGGCGCAATATCCGCTATAGCGTAGATAAAGAAACACAACTGTTGGAAGAAAACGAATTAGGTTCGTTTAGTCAATTTCCGCTTCGCTTAGCCTGGGCCATCACCATCCACAAAAGCCAAGGCTTAACTTTTGAAAAAGCCATCATCGATGCCGGCGATAGTTTTGCTCATGGGCAAGTATATGTTGCATTAAGTAGATGCACGAGTTTAGAAGGAATGATTCTGCATAGTCGCATTCAACCTGCCAGCTTGCAAAGCGATGCGCGAGTTGCCTATTATAGTAACCTGCAACCCAACCCGCAACAACAAAAAGAAATACTCAACCAAGGAAAACGAATTTTTCAAATCAACGAAATCCGACAATTATTCGATTTTAGAGCTGCCGAAAAACAAATTCAACAAATTGTTGCATGGGCAGGTCAGCAATTACAAACCTTTAACCCGGCCACTTTACCATGGCTGCTCGACCTCGAAAAAGCCATAGAAAGTTTGCAAATATTGGCGCTCAAATTTGAACCGCAATTATTGCATTTATTACAACAACCATCTCTACCCGAATTAAATGAGCCACTTCAAGATCGAATTAAAGCAGCCGCCAATCATTTTAAAAAATTAGTGAAAGAACAAGTTGCAGGCTTTCGCAATTGCCCGATTCAAACCGATAGTAAAGTGTATGCTGTAGACGGCAATCGCTCTTTACAACAATTGTATGAAAACCTACAGCTTCAATTACATGTTTTAGAAGGCGTTGAAAACGGATTTAAACAAGAGGCGTTTTTATTGCATCGCCGCGCTTATCATAAAGCTAATTATCAAATCAATATTTATGCGGGCGCTAAAGCAGAAGGCAATGCTGATAGTCCGCACCCCGACCTATATAAACAGTTACGTCAAAAGCGTACCGAGATTTGTAACGAAAAAAACATTCCGGTTTATCAAGTAATTTCTACTGCAGCTATTGAAGAAATGGCAAAATATTTACCGCAAACATTGGAAGATTTACATCAAATTAGCGGTTTTGGTCCGGTTAAAATAAAGGTTTACGGCGAAACCTTCCTTTCCATTATTCAAGAATATTGTGAGCTGCATAATTTGCACAGCAATATTGAAACGTTAGATAAAAAAGCAAAGAAAAAAACAGAAAAGAAATTAGCGAATAAAGAATCAGAAAAAACACCTAAGGCAGCCAAAGTAGATACCAAACAAGCCAGCTTTGATTTATATCAATCCGGTAAAGCCATTGCCGAAATAGCCGCTGAGCGCGGGATAAGCATCGGCACCGTTGAAAACCATTTGGCGGCATTTATAGAGCGCGGCGAAATTTCTGTTAATGAATTTGTAGAAACTCAACAACAACATCTCATTGAATTGGCCATTCAAAGTTTAGACAACCCCGGCCTTAAGGCCATTCACGAATTTTGCCAAGGCAAAGTAAATTACTCCGAAATTAAAATGGTGAGCGCGGCCTTGAAGGCTAAAGAAAACGGATGATTTGATTCGTTAATTGCAGCCCCTGGTATTCCTCTCAACCCACGGTTTAAACCGTGGGTTGGGAGGAATACTATGGGTTGGGAAGAATACCAAGTAGTAAGTAAAAAAGGTAAAATTAATTGAAACGTATGTCGCATGCACTAAACAAAATTTGGATACACGCTATATGGGCAACCAAAGAACGCATGCCATTTATTCATTCAGGCATTGAAAATATTATTTATCAATATATTGCTGATCAAATATGCGAATTAGGGTGTGCGGTTAAAATTATTAACGGTATGCCCGACCATATTCATTGCTTGTTTTTGCTAAACCGGCAAAAGTCTATTGCCGATGTTATCAAACAATTAAAAGGCAGTAGTTCTCATTTTATTAATCAACATAGGCTTGTTGAAGATAAATTTGCTTGGCAAACAGGGTATGCGGCATTTTCAATTTCAGAATCTGCTGTAGACAAGGTTTTTCAATATATCAAAAGGCAAAAAGAGCATCATCTAAAAATAACATCCTCCCAAGAATACAATCAGTTTATAAAATTATATGGGTTAGACAAGAATGGTAAAGATTCTTTATTCTCCCAACCCACGGTTTAAACCGTGGGTTGGGAAGAATACCATGAGTTGGGAGGAATACCGTAGGTTGGGAGGAATACCGTGGGTTAAGAAAACAATAAGCTTTATACCTTCACAACAATACTTCCAAACATTTTGCGGCTTAACTTCGTAGCATGACGCAAAACTTTCGGCAATGGATTTGGATACCCTTCGTTTGTTTACTCGCCTCCTGCGCCGGTAGCTATAAAAGCTATGACGCAAACAAAAAGTTTTCGCGCGCCCAACTGGAGGAAGATTATAAAATTTTACAACAAATTCTCGAAACCAAACATCCTGCACTTACTTGGTACACGCCGGCAGATAGTATGCGCCACTACTTTGATAGTTGTTTTAATAATATCGCCGATAGTATGACGGAGTTACAGTTTGGTTGGCAGGTGGTGGCTCCGCTTACACAAAAAATTCATTGCGGTCATACAACCTTTGGGATGAGTAAAAATTGGTTGCAGTATGTTCGAAATAAACGAATTCCTTCCTTTCCGCTTTATTTAAAAATTTGGGGCGATACCATGTTAGTTACAGGCAATCTCAACCCTAAAGACAGCCTCATTAAACGCGGGTATCGAATTACCAGCATCAACCAAGTGCCGGCTAAAAAAATGCTTCGGCAAATGTTTCAATATATGCCTACCGATGGTTATGCCGAGTCGGTAAATTATATCCGCCTTAGCGGAAATTTCCCCTATTTCCATCGCAATATTTTCGGTTTGTTTAAAAATTACCGAGTAGGATATATCGACAGCGCCGGCAATGAAAAAACTACGCTGTTGCCAATGTTTGTTCCCGTACAGGATACCAGTAAAAAAGCAAAACCGAAACAACCCGTCAATCGTCCGTCTCGCGCCGAACGAAAAAAACAATTTCGCGAAAGCAGTAGAAAGTTATCCATAGATAGTAGCAACCAAACTGCCACCATTTTACTCAACACATTTAGTTCGGGTGAGGGCCGACACCTTCGTCGTTTTATTAAACAAAGTTTTAAAGAAATTAAAGAAAAGGAAATCAAAAATTTGATTATTGATTTACGTAATAATGGAGGCGGTAATATTAATCTCTACGTGTTACTCACCAAATATATACGGCAGCAACCCTTTAAAGTAGCAGATAGCGCTTATGCAGTTACTAAAACCCTGAAACCTTATACGCAATACATCCAGCAAGGTTGGTTACATAATTTAGGCCTGCGATTTTTCTCTAAAAAGAAAGCAGACGGTAATTATCATTTTAGATACTATGAAAAACATTGGTATCAGCCGAAAACAAAAAATCACTATGATGGAAAATTGTATGTAAT
>JBJOQA010000129.1:0-10563 GCA_046050225.1 Bacteroidota bacterium
CCTGTTGTTTTTCGGTTGAAACGCACAAGCAGTCGCATTAATTTTGATATTATAAAAGTCAAAAAATAATTGGCAGCTATTTCAACCTGTGGAATGAAAGTATTTCATCAAACAACCAAAAACGAATTATGAAATATTTAATCATCCTTATATGCAGCGCCTTTTGGGGTTCAATAGTAAATGCCCAAACACAAAATGACAGAGCACAAGAATGTCCAAAAGGAACTATTCCGGTTTTAAACTTTCAACTCAGCGATTTTCATTTTCATAAACAAAGTACTTGTTGTGAAACCGGCTTTTCATTTTGTTATAAGAAAGTTACGGCTGTGGTGGTTTGTAAAGAATTGGCTGAAGCACTTAACAGTAAAGTAAGCCCTATTCTATTTGGCATTTTGCGGCCAACAGAAATTGAACTTCACTTTAGCAAAGGCATACATCAATATGCAAAATACACGCAAGCTGATTTGGAACAATTTAGTCTAGAATCGCCAACTGCCATTGTAACCGAAAAAGGTATTTCCTATTGGCTTCCGGCCGGCAATTATAAAGTTGAAACTACCGAACAGGCCTATATTGTTCGAATACCATACAAACTATCATAAAACCAAAATGGCTAACCATGAAGTATCTATTGTACTGTTTCGCATTATTTCAATTAACCGCTTGTAAAAGCATCATCGCAAAATCAAAAAAAGTCAATCAAGAAACCATTTTTGCATCCAAAGTTGCGGCACAAAATTTTTTTAAAGAAAAAGAACAAATAGATCCTGGTAAAGTTTATTACTTATCCCAAAAGAGTTATGTCGATTTTGTAATGGAGATTCCCAATTTAAAACAGCCCATTTATCTAGGCACCTACCTCAATGATACCATGTGCCTTAAACAATCGGCTTATTTATTAGATGCACCTGGCTGTTTAGGCAGGCTTGAAAAAGAAATGAAAGAAAGTTTAAGGGCCTGGCAAACAAAAAGCTATCAATTAGAGAAGCGTTTAAATTTAAATAACTTTCTGTTCGTTAATTTGGTTTCGGGGCAACCGTTGCCACCTATCCAAACTTTTGGCAAACCGGTAATTGTAGTTTTATACTCAACCAAAATAACTAAAGTGTATGAGGATCTTTATAAAACAACTAAGCAACTAGCAATAGAACATGCCAATGAAACCGAAGTTATTTTTATTGATGCAGACTTAATTTATAATTTACCGGAAAATCAAATTCCATAAAATTTGTGGTTCAATTCCAATTCACATGAAGAACAAATCAATATAGTTTCGAAAATAGATTTAGCGTAATTTCATGAGGTAAAATAACTTTATGAAATTACGCTTACTCTTAAGTGCAACTTTTTGTTTACTAGCAAGTTTTTCAACCAAAGCAAACGATTCACTTCTTTTATTTTCACCGGATCAACATATAAAAATTGTTATTCAATTAAGAAACACCTGCACTTACAATATATGGGTCGATGGGCAATTAGCATTGGATTCGGCTACTATAGATTTAATTGCAGATAAAAATAGAATTTTATCCCAACACCTAACCCTTAAAAGCAGTCAACAAAAAACGATTAAGGAAACAATTATTCATCCGGCGCCCGAAAACAGAAGAAATATCCTCAATCATTACAACCAGCTAACCCTCCAATTTAAGTCAGCATTCGGCATTCAATTTAGAGCATATAATGACGGCATCGCCTATCGTATTCTCACCCAATTTAAAGATTCTATCATTGTTGAAAATGAAATTGCGGTGTTCCGCTTTCCAAAAGGTTCCGCCGCATGGGCACCAATAATACAACCTCGTGCTATTGAAGATAAATATCATACCAGCTTTGAAGAAACCTTTACCCATCAGCCGCTAGATAGCTTTCAACCACAACAATTATTATACAATCCCATTTTAATTGAAACGCCGCAAATTAAAATGGGCTTAACAGAATCTGATGTATTGAATTATCCCGGCATGTTTTTGCAAGGAACAAATGCTTCACAACTCCAAGCCCATTTTGCACCCTATCCATTAGCAGAAGAATTAACCAATGCAGAATATGCTGAAAAAATCGTTACCAAAAGAGCTAATTATATCGCACGATTATCAGGAGTAAACCAACTGCCTTGGCGTGCAATTATTATTGCCAGAACTGATAAAGAACTTCCCGGCAATGATTTAGTATATCGACTTGCAACTCCTAGCCAAATTTCAAATACTGAATGGATTTATCCTTCCACTTGTACCGACGAGTGGATAACCGACATTAATCTTTCTCAAGTTCCATTTAAAAGTGGTATCAACACAGCTAGTTATTGCTTTTATATCGATTTCGCAAAACAATTTGGCATCAACAGAATAATGATGGATGCAGGCTGGAGCGACACCAAGAACCTCTTTAAAATTCATCCCAATATTCATATGGATAGCATCTTACAACATGCAAAGAAGCAAGGTGTAAAAATAACCCTATGGACCTTAGCCAACACCCTCAACCAGCAATTAGATTCAGCACTTAACCAGTTTAACAAATGGGGTATTGATTGCATCATGACAGATTTTATCGACCGTGATGACCAAAAAGCCGTTCAATTACATCAACGCATTGCAGCCGCATGCGCACGTTATAAAATCATGGTAATGTTTCATGGCTCATACGCCCCAAAAGGTTTTAATCGTACCTATCCCAATAATATCACTAGAGAAGGTGTGCAAGGATCTGAATTTAATGCTTGGAGCAATAAAACCACACCTGAACATGATGTTATTATTCCATTTACACGGATGTTGGCCGGACCATTAGACTACGAGCCCGGCATCCTTGACAATGCAACGCAAGAACAATTCAAACCCATTTGGGGCAAAGTAATGTCGCAAGGAACCCGCACCCATCAACTGGCATTATTTCTTGTGTACGACAGTCCATTGCAAATCTTTTCCGGCAATCCCTCACAAGGATTACTCGAGCCGGCTTTCATGCAACTATTAGGAAACAATCCGGTAGGTTGGGATAGCACCATTGTACTCGATGCAAAAATTGGAAACTATGTAATTACTGCACGTAAAAAATCCACTACATGGTATATTGGGGGCATTACAAATTGGCAAGAACGAACGATTAAGCTGCCATTAAACTTTTTACCACCCGGAAACTATAGGACAACCATTTGTTTAGATGGAATCAACGCAAACCGAAATGCCAATGACTATTTAATAAAACAAGTAACCCTCAACACACACTTGCCTCTTGAAATTCATATGGCCAAAGGTGGAGGATACTATGCCAAACTAGAACTTATCCCCGAGTAATTAACGATTCACAACCACCGGTCAATTTATTACGTTCATCTAAACATAAGTTGCTATATTGAATTTTGGTTTCTACCCAAAAAAAGATTTAGCGATCATTACTTAACTAACTGAAACATTTCGTATGCGAAAATTATCAGCAAGCTTACTTGCGCTGGCAATCCTTTGTATTCATTTTTCCGCAAGTGCTCAAAACACCTTTCCGGTAAATGATGTTGCAACACCCAATGAAGGGTGCTATGCCTTTTTAAATGCCTCCATTGTTAAAGATGGTGTAACCGTACTCAACAATGCAACCCTGCTAATTAGAAAGGGGAAAATTGAAAATATCGGCAACAATGTACCGGTACCAAAAGAGGCAATTGTAATTGACTGCAAAGGCAAGTACATCTACCCTTCATTCATTGACATGTACACCGATTATGGTATTTCAGTTACGAACCAAACAAGCGGAGGGCCAAATTTTAACCGACAATACCAAGGCAATTCCAATACAAATGGACCGGTTGGTTGGAACCAAGCCATCAAATCAGAAGTGCATGGCTATACACTTTTCAATGTGCAAGAAAGTAAAGCTGCCGAACTAAGAGCGGCTGGTTTTGGAACCGTACTCACTCATCAAATGGACGGTATCTCTAGAGGAACCGGCACCGTAGTTACTTTAGCCAATGACAAAGAAAATTTTGTAATTCTTAAAGATAAAGCAAGCGCACACTACTCTTTTAATAAGGGAACCAGTACCCAAGATTTTCCCACTTCTTTAATGGGATCAATTTCTTTATTGCGTCAAAATTTTTTAGACGCCAAATGGTACAAATCAAAACCTGCAGAAGAAGGTTTAAACATTTCTTTACAAGCATTTAACGATAACGCAACTTTGCCCCAAATTTTTGAAAGTAGCGACAAATGGAGCGATTTACGCGCCGATAAAGTTGGTGACGAATTTGGCGTACAATTCATCATTCGCGCAGGTGGCAATGAATATCAACGTATGGCAGAAATAAAAGCAACCAACGCAAGCTTTATTCTTCCGCTTAATTTTCCTCAGGCAATGGACGTAGAAGACCCAACCGATGCACGCTATGTTTCATTAGCTGATTTGAAACATTGGGAGTTGGCACCTACCAACCCCGGTACATTTGAAAAGGCAGGACTAAACTTTGCGCTTACCACTAATGGTCTAAGAGAAACCGGTTCCTTTTTAACTAACCTTCGCAAATCAATTAGCCTTGGTTTGAGCGAACAAAAAGCTTTAGAAGCACTTACCAAAACACCGGCGCAATTGTTAGGCATCTATGACAAAACAGGTAGCTTGGAAATTGGCAAATTGGCAAACTTCATTATCACTTCAGGTCCCATTTTTGCTGAGCAAACCACTATTCACCAAAATTGGGTACAAGGCAATCGATATAACGTTAAAAACGAAAACTGGAAAGACATTAGCGGTAAATATAACCTAGCTGTAAACGATGCCAATTATCAATTAGAAATCAAAAATGATAATGGCAGAATGAGTACATCCATCATTGGCAACGATACCACCAAGGCAGAGTTTTCAATCACCGACAAATTGGTTAAACTCAATTTCAATATTAAAAAAGATAGCACCACATCCATCAATTATCGATTAACCGGTGTTTTAACCGATAGTACTTTCTCCGGCACGGGCGATGCAGGAAATAAAAATTGGATAAGTTGGACAGCCTCCAAAAATGGCGATGTTTCAAAAACTGAATCCACCAAAAAGAAAAAGAATGACAATAATAAATTAGCGTCTATTTCTTATCCATTTTCAGGATATGGTTTTAATGAATTACCCAAACAACAAAATATATTAATTAAAAATGCCACCATCTGGACAAGTGAGAAGGAAGGCGTTTTAACCAAAACCGATTTATGGATTAAAAATGGTAAAATCGCCGGCATCGGCAAAAATTTAAAAGATACCGGTGCCTTGGTAATTGATGCAACCGGAAAATATGTTTCACCCGGCATAATCGATGAGCACTCTCATATTGGTGCTACCGGCGGCATCAACGAATGCTCGCAAAGTGTAACGGCCGAAACCCGCATTGCCGATGTAATTGAACCCGATGATATTGCCATTTACCGCCATCTTAGCGGCGGTGTAACCAGTAGCCATATTTTACACGGTAGTTGTAATACCATTGGCGGCCAAACACAATTACTCAAATTAAAATGGGGCGCCAATGCAGAACAAATGAAATTTCCTAACTGGGATGGGTTTATCAAATTTGCGCTGGGAGAAAATGTAAAAAGAAGTTCTAGCACTTCAAACAATCGCTATCCTGATACACGTATGGGCGTTGAAGAAGTACTGATGGATGCATTTAATCGTGCAGCAGCTTATCAAAAAATGGGCCCTTCAAAAAGAGTTGATCTAGAATTGGAAGCGCTCACCGAAATCATGAACAAAAAACGTTTCATCACTTGTCACTCATATGTTCAAAGTGAAATCAATGCATTTATTAAGGTAGCCGACAAATTCAATTTCACCATTAACACCTTTACACATATTTTAGAAGGATATAAAGTAGCGGACAAAATGAAGGTGCATGGCGCTGCTGCCTCTACTTTCAGCGATTGGTGGCAATACAAAATGGAGGTATTAGATGCCATTCCGCAAAACGCTTATATCATGCAAAAAGTAGGTTTAAATGTAGCGATAAATAGCGATGATGCCGAAATGGCAACTCGCCTAAATCAAGAAGCTGCAAAAAGTGTAAGCTACGCCGGCATGAGTGAATTAGACGCTTTAAAAATGGTTACCATCAATCCGGCAACCATGTTGCATGTAGGCGACAGAACCGGCAGTATTAAAGTTGGTAAAGATGCAGATATCGTTATTTGGAATAAAGAGCCTCTCAGCATATATGCAGTTGCCGAAAAAACCATTGTAGATGGCGTTATATATTTTGACCGACAACGTGACCAAGCCATGCGCACAGATATCGCAAAAGAAAAATCAAGACTCGTTCAAAAGTTAATTAGCGCAAAAAAATCTGGAGAAAAAGTTGGTCCGGCCATTCCTTCATTTCGCGAAAGCAATCAATGCGAAGATGACCACTTACATGAAAATAGTATTTGGGAAAGAATTGAACATCGCATTGGCAATGAAACTGAATAACGACCTCACTCCAACCTCATTAATTACAACATTATGAAAAAGAATATTTTATTTATACTGCTATTGGCAATTGGTTCACTCAAAGCGCAAGAAAATATGCATCCGGCTCCGGCGCAAGAAAAAACCATTGCAATTGTTAATGCAACCATTCACACCGGCAACGGTAACGTAATTGAAAACGGAATGGTCGTATTTAAAAATGGAAAAATCGCTAGCGTAGGACCAACTACATCCGTTGCAGATGCCCAAATTATTGATGCCAAAGGCAAACAGGTATATCCTGGTTTAATTGCGCCTAGTACAAATTTAGGACTGGTTGAAGTTGTTACGGTAAGAGCTACAGCCGACTATGCCGAAATTGGCGAAATCAATCCGAACTTACACAGTATTTACGCATACAACACGGATAGCCGAATCATCAACACCCTAAGAAGCAATGGTATTTTGTTGGCCCATATTGTTCCATCCGGCGGCTTTATCAGTGGAGCTTCTTCCGTAGTTCAATTGGATGCTTGGAATTGGGAAGATGCCGCATATAAATTAGACAATGGTATTCATTACAACATGCCACTTTTATCTAACCGTCCCCGCCAATTTAGAAGAGGAAACAGTAACCAAGAAGATTTGGTGAAACAAAATTTAGAAAAAGTTGAAACCGTGCGTCAGTTTTTCAGAGAAGCTAAAGCATACAACCAACAAGCCACACATACAGATGTTAATTTAAAATATGAATCGGTAAAAGGACTGTACAATCGCACCCAATCCTTATTCGTGCATTGTGAATTGGTGAAGGAAATGATGGTGGCTATCGACTTAGCAAAGGAATTCAATTTTAAGTTGGTGATTGTTGGCGGAACAGATAGTTGGCTTATTGCCGACATTTTAAAACAAAACAATGTAGCCGTTATTTTAACTCAACCACATAGCATTCCTGCCACCGAAGATGATGATGTTGCACAGCCCTATAAAACCGGTGCCATCTTACAAAAAGCAGGTGTTTTATTTAGTATTTGTGATGATAGCGGCCGTGGCAATTGGCGCCAACGTAACCTACCCTATCAAGCCGGCACATTGGCTGCCTATGGTTTAACCAAAGAAGAAGCATTAGCAACTTTAACCATCAATGCTGCTAAAATCTTGGGTATCGACCAACAAACAGGTTCTATTGAAGTTGGTAAAGACGCGAATATTTTAATATGCGAGGGCGATTTGTTAGACATGAAATCCAGTAAGGTTTCTCAAGCATTTATTCAAGGGCGAGCGATAGACTTGCAAAACAAACAAACACAGTTATTTGAAAAGTATAAATACAAATACAATATCAAATAAAAATACAACGCATAAAAAAGGGCCGGTTTATCCGGCCTTTTTTTATGAAAAACGTTGAAGACTTCAGCCAACAACTACCCAAAATTGTCATCTAATTGTCAAACTTAGAGAATCAGCTATTTCATGACATTCACAAGACAATCTTCTCAAATACAATTTCAAACTTTGTACCTGAAATTATCTATTATGAGAACGTATTTATTACTTAGCATCAGTTTGATTGCCGGCATGAAGGGTTGGGCGCAAAAAGATACAGCCGCCCCAAAAACAATGGCAGAGGTAGTTGTTACCGGCCAATACCAGCCCCAATCGCTCAAAAAATCTGTTTATCAGGTTCGTACCATCTCCAAAGACCGCATCGTTCAACAAGGTGCCACCCGACTCCAAGACGTTCTCAATAATGAATTAAATATCCGTTTCAATCAAGATCTTGCCACCGGCGGTTCAGACATCACTATGATGGGACTTAAAGGGCAAAATGTAAAAATCTTATTAGATGGATTGCCCCTCACCGGCCGACAAGGTGCTTCCAACGAAATTAATATCAATCAAATAGATATCAATACCATCGAACGTGTAGAAATCGTAGAAGGTCCGATGTCTGTTATTTACGGAGCTGATGCGCTTGCAGGTGTTATTAATATTATCACCAAAAAAGCCGCAACCGTAAAATGGAATATTCAAGCCAAAGCACATGAAGAAACCGTTGGCCGTGAGTATGGCGTTCAGGAAGGCATTCACAATCAAAACATTTCTGGAAGTATCCGTTTAAAAAACTGGGAAATTGGTGGCGGCTTAACGCATAATCGATTTAATGGGTGGAAAGATTCAGCCATTGATCGTGAATTGGTATGGCACAAAAAAGATCAATGGTTAACCAATGGTTATATCGCTTATCATAAAAATAAATTAAGCGTTCGCTATCGCTTAGATGGATTAGATGAAGTAATCACTAATCCGGGTAATTTTTTATTTCCACAACAACTTTCAGGAGATACTTTGGCCTATGATCAAGAGTATTTATCTCAACGACTCATGCATCAATTTCAAGGAAATTACCAACACAACAATCATTTAAACTTTCAATTACAATCTACTTACAGCGATTATAGTCGCCAAGTATTTTCAACCACAGTTAGCAAAAAAAACGGCGATGTTCGTTTAGATTTGGCTGATGGCGCTCAAAGTGTAATCAATTTTAAAGGCTTAACTGCCCGTGGTATTGCTAATTATCGCGTATCAAGTAAATTGGCTTTTCAACCCGGTATAGATTTTAACATGGATAGAGGTGAAGGCGAAAGACTTAAAACCGGTACGAATAGTATTGAAGACCTAGCATTTTTCCTTACTTCCGAATACACACCAACTGAAAAGATAAGTATTCGCCCGGGTATCAGAATTATTAATAATTCTGTTTACAAAGCTCCACCGGTTATTCCTTCTATCAACGCCAAATTTGCATTAACCAACAATTTCGATTTAAGAATTGCATACGCCCAAGGTTTTAGAGCACCCTCTTTACGTGAATTGTATTTCAACTTCTTTGATGCAAACCACCAAATTTTGGGTAATACGAACCTCAAAGCAGAAACTTCAAATAGTTTAAATCTTTCTGTTGCATATAAAAATGCATCTACCACCTATACCCAATATAGCGTTACCGCAAGCGGATTTTACAACCATATCAAAAACTTAATCGACTATGGCGTTTCTGATATTGACCCCAATATTTTCACCATGCTAAATATTGCAGATAGCAAAACCGCAGGTTTCAATGTAAGTTCAACAGCTCGTATTCATAACTGGAATTTAGCCGCAGGTTTCTCTTATACCGGCTTTTATAATGACTATGTAGCGCAGGATGACAATTTGCCCACCATGCAATTTTCACCCGAAATTAATTTCAATGCGGGTTATCGTTTTCCCAAAGCAGGCTTAGATATCAATTTCTTTTATAAGCATACCGGTAAACGTCCTTATTATATTCAAAAGGATCAAACATTTGTTTTGTCGCAAATTAAAGGCTATGACATGGCAGATATCACAGTTAACAAAAAAATCAATCAATACTTCACCCTTCAAGGTGGCGTTAGAAACTTATTTGATATTGATCGTGTTGCCAGCACTTCTTCAACGCTAGGAGTTCATACCGATAACGGCAACAGAAATATCGCCACCGGTCGCAGCTTTTTTGCCGGTTTACAATTCAATCTTTCTAGCAAATAATTCCAACCTATAAATAATTGTCAAACATGTTTCGCACTACATCCAACCGAATCGCATTTTTACTTGCATCAACCATATTGTTGTTAGGCGCCTGTCGCAAAAGAGACGCCATTTTACCCGACAATTTGGTAAACTTTGAAACCACCACGCAAGGCATTACAGCCACTGAAAACAGTGCCACTGTAAAACTTAGTTTAACTAGAGGAACCACGCAAGATATTCCTGTGGTTATCAAACTAAATACAACTGATTTAGTTTATGGAACCGATTACACCACCACGCCTGCAGCTACTGCTAATGGAGAAATCGCACTTACTATTCCTTCCGGTAATAATGAAGCCACATTTACGGTAAATAAAGTTGCAGGAGCCCTTTTTGACGGAGATGAAAAAATTACCTTCAATATTTACAGCTCAGGCAGTCCAATTTTAATTGGATTACAAAAACAAATCGTTTTGAGTTTTGCAGAACTCGTTTCTGCTGCTAACGCCGCTATTGTAAACGGTGGCGGAGTTTATTTTCCGAACAAAGTGTTCATCGATTTTAGCGCTAATCGCCAAA
>JBJOQA010000130.1:0-5084 GCA_046050225.1 Bacteroidota bacterium
ACGGCGGAAGAAAGCAACAAGCGTTATCATTATTTGTTATCACAAGGCGTAAGTGGATTGAGCGTGGCGTTTGATTTACCTACCCAAATTGGTTATGATAGCGATCATGCCTTATCTGAAGGCGAAGTGGGTAAAGTGGGGGTAGCCATCGACAGCATTGAGGATATGGAAATTCTTTTTAAAGGGATTCAACTAGAAAATGTTTCTACCTCCATGACCATCAATGCTACCGGTTTCATCTTATTAGCATTTTATGTAGCATTAGCCAAAAGACAAGGTGCAGATTTAAATAAAATTTCGGGTACTATTCAAAATGATATCCTTAAAGAATATGCAGCACGTGGTACGTATATCTATCCACCCAAACCTTCCATGCGCATCATCACTGATATTTTTGAATGGTGTAGTAAAGAACTTCCTAAATGGAATACAATATCTATTTCAGGCTATCATATCCGCGAAGCGGGAAGTACCGCAGTGCAAGAAATTGCTTTTACTTTGGCAAATGGTAAAGCCTATGTGCAAGCAGCACAAGCAAAAGGATTAGATATAAATGTATTTGGCAAACGCCTTTCGTTCTTCTTTAATGCACATAATAACCTATTTGAAGAAGTAGCTAAATTTAGAGCAGCACGCAGGATGTGGGCGGCTATTATGAAAGATTTAGGCGCAACCGATCCAAAGGCAATGATGCTGCGTTTTCATACGCAAACGGGTGGTGCAACACTTACCGCACAACAACCACATAACAATATCAGCAGAGTAACCATACAAACCCTTGCTGCTGTTTTAGGCGGAACACAAAGTTTACATACCAATGGTTTTGACGAAGCATTGAGTTTACCTACCGAGCAGGCAGCACGTATTGCATTACGCACCCAACAAATTGTTGCTTTTGAAAGTGGCGTTGTTGATACTGTTGACCCATTGGCCGGAAGCTTTTTTGTTGAAAATTTAACCAATGAAGTGGAGGCGGAAGCCTGGAAATTGATTCAAAAAATGGATGCCATGGGTGGCAGTGTAACCGCTATTGAACAAGGATTTATGCAGGAAGCCATTGCGGCAAGTGCTTATGAATATCAGCGTCAAATTGAATCGAAAGAAAAGATTATTGTTGGGGTGAATCAGTTTCAAATTAAAGACACCGACCATATTCCTCCTTTTAAAATTGATGATAGTATTCGTCAAATTCAATCAGAAAAAATTCAGCAATTAAAATCACGCAGAGATCAAGCGAAGGTTAGCCAATGCTTAGCAGCTATTAAAGAGGCTGCACAAGGCACCACTAATTTAATGCCATTGGTGATTGAGGCTGTTGAAAATTATTGCACTTTAGGAGAAATTGCGGATGAATTAAGAGCGGTGTACGGAGAATTCAAATAAACTACAAGCAAAAAATAAAAACGGACATCTTTAATAAGGATGTCCGTTTCTATTTATGGTAAGTTCTGAAACATATCTTTTGTCATTGCTGCCAAATCAAATTCTTCTTTCCAGCCCCAATCATTGCGGGCTACGCTGTCATCAATGGATTGTGGCCAACTATTGGCAATTTGTTGCCGATAATCGGGGTTGTAGGTCATGGTAAATTCTGGAATATGCTTTTTCACTTCCTCCCCTATTTCTTTTGGTGAAAAACTCATACCCGAAATATTATAAGAAGTACGTACTGAAATTTTAGATGCGGGCGCTTCCATCATTTCAATAGTTGCACGGATGGCATCCGGCATATACATCATGGGCAAGTAGGTATCTTCGTGCAGGAAGCACTCATATTTTTTCTCCTCTAACGCTTCATGGAAAATTTCAACGGCATAATCGGTGGTTCCGCCGCCGGGCGCACTTTTATAACTGATAAGCCCCGGATACCTTAAACTGCGCACATCTAAGCCCCAACGTTGATGGTAATAATTACACCAAAATTCACCGGCGTATTTGCTAATGCCGTAAACCGTGGTAGGTTCTATGATGGTTTGTTGGGGACAATTAACTTTGGGTGAAGTGGGTCCAAAAACTGCAATACTACTGGGCCAATACACTTTAAATAACTTTTCCTCGCGTGCGATATCCAATACATTTAACAAGGCTTGCATATTGAGGTTCCAAGCAAGGTTAGGATTTTTTTCGCCGGTTGCGGACAAGATCGCAGCTAACAAATAAATTTGTGTGATGTTTTGACGAATCACCTGCACATGCAGCATTTCTTTATTCATCACATCTAAACTCACATAGGGGCCCGTGCCTTCGAGCAAGGGATTTTGTTCACGCAAATCGCTGGCTACTACATTTGCGTTACCATAAATTTTTCGGAGGGCCAAGGTTAATTCAACACCTATCTGACCACTGGCTCCGATTACTAAGATTTTTTCTCGGATCATATGACAATCGTTATAAGAATAAAATTAAGTAAAAACGGGTGCGAAAATGACTAAAGATTCATTAAAGCCAATACTTTTTCAACATCTTCAGGTGTATCAATACAATGACTATCGAAGGATGTTTCAACACATTTAATTTTAAAGCCATTTTCTACCCAACGTAATTGTTCTAATGATTCTGCTTTTTCCAAATCAGAAACCGGCAAGGCCGTTATTTTTTGCAGGATATCACGCCGATAGGCGTACATCCCAACATGACGATAATAGTTATGATGTTGATGCCATACAGCTTCGTCTACCCCTTTAATAAACGGTATCACCATGCGTGAAAAGTAAAGGGCCTCGTGTTGATGATTCAAGATGATTTTTACTTCGCCTTTATCAAATAAAATAGCATGATTGTCAACTTTAATCATTTGCGTTGCTAATTCTACCGTTCCATCTTGCAATACAACAGCCAACTCATCAATTTGTTTTGGATCGATAAAAGGCTCATCGCCTTGAATATTAATTACATAATTATAATCACCCGAAAGCTGTTGCAATGCATCCCAACAGCGATCGGTGCCACTTGGATGATCTTCTGCGGTCATTACTACTTGCGCGCCTAAACTCCTAACGTGATCGGCTATACGAAGGTCATCTGTGGCCACTACTACTACATCCAAGTACTTGCTAGCTGATGCTTGTTCAATCACCCGTTGAATCATGGATTTTCCTTGAATATCAATCAAGGGTTTTCCCGGGAAACGGGTACTGGCATATCGTGCGGGTATTATTCCTGCAATCATAAACAAAAATTAGGGGGTAACAATTTGATTGTTTTGCAAGGTAAAAAATGTTGGATTTACCGTTTTACGCAATGCAATATATTGTTGATAATCTTCGGCAAACTTCATGCGTAACTCCATTACTTTATGAAAACTATTTGAAAGTAATAAGCACAATTCTGTTACTTCTCTAATAGCATTATGGCCTCCATCGTGTTGCGTAATATAATCTACCAAACGTTGATGTTTGGCAAATTCAATGGTGAGCGGGTTGCTTTTGCGCCCCACCATCATGCGCAACGCAACCAGTTTAGCTACCGAAAAATCCAATACATCATCATACACATACATCACTTCATTGATGGTAAGATTATGTTGTTGGCAAAAATGTTTTAAAGCCAATTCTTTGTGCATGACTTTAAAGTACACATTATTAAAATTTTCGCGCTTAGCAAATGCATAAGCCACTTCATTGTTTTCGCCGGTGAATACGGCTGTGATGGGCATTTGCTTTCTAAACAAGTAGGTATTAAAGCGAAGCAGATTAATCCCCATTGAATCTATTTCGCTAAAGGTACTTTGACCTTGTACGTCTTTATGTCCGTTATTAAATACACCGTCCCAATCAAAAACAAATGCTTTGATGTTGCGAAATTTATTTCTCATTACCGCGATATCTGTAACAAATTCGCCGGTAAACATTTCGTCGTAGTCAGGTAAGGTTACCATAATAACAAAATTATTTAGTGAAGTAAAAAGCCACCCGCAGGTGGCTTATAAACATTTAAACTAGTTCGTTTCTAAGTCTTGAATATCGATCATTCCCACCGGCTTACCGTTATCGGTTACCAAGATGGTATCAACATTTGTTTTCTTGAATAAAGAAGCGGCATCATTTAATAATTGGCTTCCTTCAATACTTACGGGTGTTTTATATTCTAAAGTGCCTAATTGTTTATCTAAAATGGCTGCGCCTTCTGTTTGTAAATAACGACGTAAATCGCCATCGGTGAATACGCCTTTAACTTGGTTATCATCAGCTACCACAATAGCGCCGAAACCAAACTCAGTCATTTTTACAATCGCATCTTTAACGTTGGTGCTACCTGCTACAATTGGATTTACACCATTAGTAGCTTCAATAACGCGGGTAGTCATTAAACGTGTATCACGTAAAAATTGATCGGTACCGATGGTTGTAAAGTGGTTATCGGTTAATGATTTCAACACTTTTAATGGAACGGTGATAGTGTGTACACCCACATTTAATGCATTACGCACATGTTCATTATTACGAACAGAGCTAAACATGATTTTAGTATCATAACCATAACGTTCAACTGCATCTACGCAGTTTTCAACCAAACCTAAAGCATCATGACCTTGATCTTGTAAGCGACCAACTAGCGGACAAACGTAAGTAGCACCGGCATGCATCGCCATATAGGCTTGTTGCAAGGTGTATACTAAGTGAACGTTTACTAAAAGGCCATCTTTGCGTAACAATGCGCAAGCGCGAACACCTTCTAAAGAAACCGGAATTTTAAATACTGTTTTTAAAGGATCCAATCCCAAGTTCAATTGACGGTGTGCTTCTTTTACCACATCTTCGGCTGTATTACCCAAAGCTTCAATTTGCAAAACGGGTACCATTTTCGACAATTTAACAATCATGCCGTCGATATCGGTAATCCCTTCACGTTGCATGAAGGTTGGAGTTGTTGTTAATCCATTCAAGAAGCCAAGTTTGAAACCTTCTTCAATCTCTTTCATATTGGCTGAATCCAAGTATAATTCCATAAGTTGGTTTTTTTAAAAATTTCCGGCGAAATTAGGTATAATAATCAATATTTAGGCCGATTGGCGGTTATTGGCGATATTTTACCTCAATAGCATGTAACTCAATAAGCGGTTTCAAAAACTCTTCCAAATCATA
>JBJOQA010000131.1:0-3609 GCA_046050225.1 Bacteroidota bacterium
AAACTCTTACTTCGCCGCCGTTTAAAATATCCACCATCTCTTCGTGTATCAAACCATTGGTGGCTAAAATATGTGGTTGATATACCGAATAAGGATTGCCTTTAAAATCAGTTACTTTTCCCCCCGCTTCCGTTACCATTAAAAAACCGGCTGCACTATCCCAAGCTTGTAATTTATGTTCGTAAAAACCATCGTATCTGCCGGCGGCAACCCAGCACAAATCAATGGCCGCACTACCTAAACGACGAACCGGAACACCCTTACGTACCAATTTTTCAAAAATTTGAAGGGGTCCGTTTTCGGTATCTAAATAGGTGTAAGGAAACCCGGTTACCATACAACTATGGCAAACCTGTGCTTTTTTACCCACCTGAATTTTCTTTCCGTTTAATTGAGCGCCTTGGCCTTTTTCGGCAAAAAAGAATTCCTTCATAAAAGGATTGTAAACCGCGCCTAAAATAATTTCGCCGCGATATTCTACCGCAATGCTCACGCAACAAACCGGAATACCATTGGCAAAATTAATGGTGCCGTCTATCGGATCGATAATCCATTTGTATTCGCTATGGGTAGGTACCGAACCTTCTTCTTCGCTTAAAATAAAATGATCGGGGTATTGCTGCTGAATAACGCCAATGATGGCCTTTTCAGCGGCATGATCTGCTTCTGTTACCGGATTATTAATGCCTTCTTTATTGGTAATCAAAAAATCGCCATTAAAAAATCGCTCTAATTCGCGTGCGCCTGCTTCGGTTGCAGCAATCAATGTACTTTTTAACATGCGGCAAAGATAGCAATTTCAAGGTCGATAAGTATCGTTGCTTTTAGTTGATGCCGTTTGAATTTATGCAATTTGATAATAAACAAACAACCCAATTACAGGTAAAACCAATCCGGCTAAAACCAACCAAACACCGCGTTGTTTAAAACCATATTTTCCTCTCGCTATCAACAAACCACTGATGCAAATAAATATTAAAAAGCAAGCAAAAATATCCGAAACCCATTTCCACCCCTTTAAGCTGTTTCGATGCAATACATTGGCCTCGTAAAATATATGCCGCTTAACCAAGCGTTCATATTGCGCAATACCCGTGTGCAACCAAACATGTAAAGTGGCATGTTCGTAATAAATTTTCACTTGATCCTGCGTTGGAAAATCGTACACTTTAAACTGCGTTTCGCCGGCTGCTTTACTCATCATTTTTATGGTATCGGTACTAATATTTTGGCGTTCGAACGCTCGGCCCAATGGTATTTGTTTTCGCTGTACAATAAAATCAGGATTCCAATCATTTACATGATTGAGCGCCAAGCCCGAAATACAATAAAGGATAATTAACCCTGTAAAAAAATAACCCAAATCGCGGTGCCAAGCCACATTCCATTGACGCAACTTTTTCATCAACGGGCTCATCGTTGTACAATTCCTTTTTGGATAATTTGATGAACATATTTACGGCTCGTTTGAATTACCCATTCTTGTACGCCCGGATCGGGTAAAATTGCATCCGGTTTATAAATCACACTGTTTTTATTATTGGCTATTTTATTAATGCCATCTCCAATAATTTTAATTTGAAACATTTCATCAAATGCAACCAATACAGGTAGTACCACTGCTCGTTCTGTTTTTTTCAACACTTGTTGAATGGCAACCGTTGTAGAATCTGACTGATAATTAGCCACATGGCCGCACCAACCGTAACTATATGCAGGCATCCCTGTTTGCTGTTGTACATACCTGCCCACCGTATCCATCAAGGCACTCCACTCGGTATTATAGGTTTTGTCGCCATAAGCAATTAATGTTAGCCCCTCTTTTTTAGGGTCTTTTGCTAATTGGCGATACCTTCGCAAAATATTTTTTTGCAATAAATCTGTAAAATCTAACAACGGTGCAATATGAACGGTTGCCTTCGGCTTATACCGCTCCATCTTTTCAATTTTAAATAACTCAATTGATTTAGGATCATCTTTTTGACCAATTAAAGTGGGTATATCATCAAAGGAGTGAGAGCTCACCGTTAAAAAAACAGGCACCATCACTACATCGGTAAATCCCTCTTGATCAAATTCTCGTAAACGAGTTGCAATGGATGGTTCTGTATATTCCATAAATGCAGTACGAACTGCTTGCACAGACTCGTCTTGCCGAATAATACTATCAACTTGTTGTTCTAAACTTAATAACGCTTTTCGCCAAGTTTCTGATCTTGAACCATGATTCACTAATAAAACCGCTATTTTCTTTTCTTGCTGTTGCCCCGATTGTTTGTTGTTAGAAGATGGCTTACAAGAAAAAAAGCAAATACAAAGTAGCAAATAAATGAGGTACTGATTTTGTTTCAATTTCATGATTTTTTTAAAGCAAAATTGCAGTTTACAATCCCCGATATTGTTACGAATACAGAAAGAGATATTACGAATTAGGAAATTTGAAACAACCTGAAACGCTTATCTGTAAAGGTTTTCATTGTTTTTATCCAACGCAAAAAGCCCCACTTTTTAAGTGAGGATAAACTAAATAAATAGCATAGCCAAGCAAAATAATTTTTTGAAAAATTTGGACAACCTTTAATCAAAGATTGTTAAAAAACACCATCAAAACCTTAAGTATAGATGCTGCATTTAAGCGGCAAAATTGCATGCTTCACTATCACTATACAATTTCAATCAGGAAAAATATTTGCTAAATCGGTAAACTTCTTTTGAGGTACTTTATTTTGAGTTGAAACGAATCAGCTAACTTTATTACTACTCAATCAACAAGAATGAATCGTAAGTCATTTCTTAAATTATCTGTTTTAGCAGCGCCGGCATTACTGTTTAATCAGGCCGGATTTTCACTTGATGAATCACTAAGTACGCATAGTAATGATGTACAATTTTATAAACCCACAGATGTGCTGTACGATACCTTGCGTAAGGGTTTCAACAAACGCATTTTAAAATCTCCGGCAATCATCGCTCATTGCTTGAACACCAATGGTGTGAAACAAGCTGTATTATTAGCTCGGCAAAAAGGGTGGGCGGTTTCCATCAAAAGTGGCGGACATTGTATGGAAGGTTTTTCGGTGAATAACGATGGCATGATGATTAACTTATCCTCTATGAATCAGATTGAGTGGATAAGCCCCGATACAATTCGGGTACAGCCTGCTTGCACCCTGGCTCAACTATATGCCGAATTATTACCCAAAGGAAAAATTTTACCCGGTGGATCTTGTGCGAGTGTGGCCATTGGCGGATTGGTTTTAGGCGGCGGATATGGTTTGCTCGCGCGGCAATTTGGCCTAACCTGCGATAGCTTACTTTCGGTAACCATGGTGGATGGTAATGGCAACATTATTACCAGTGAGCAAGATCCAAGTTTACTTTGGGCTTGCAAAGGTGGCAACAATGGTAATTTTGGTGTTATTACATCACTAACCTTTAAGGTACATGCAAAACCCGCCACAATGCAGTGCTACCGATTTCGCTCTTACAAGGTAACGGCCGATAAAGCCGAAATTATTTTAAAGAAATGGTTTGAGGTAACGGCAAATCTGCCACCCCAATGTTTTAGCGCATATGTACTGAATGGCAAAACCATGTATATCTTACTTA
>JBJOQA010000132.1:0-17740 GCA_046050225.1 Bacteroidota bacterium
GTAAAGGCATTGTAGAACAAAGCAAGGGCACTATTTGGTTTGAAACCGCTATGGAATCGGGCACCACTTTCTTTGTAGAATTTCCCAATCAAACACCGGAAGAACCTTCCACAAAAGATGCATAAAATAGGAAGGAAAATAGCAATGAATTTTAGCCGAAGCCAGGCGTTTATATATTTACAATAAATACCGGTAAATCTAATTCATGCCGAACAGAATTAACCGTTTCGCCGTAAACAAAGTCTTTAATACCGGTGTGGCGATGGGCTCCCATCACTAACAAATCGGTTTTACTATCTTTTACAACCCTTGTAATTTCGGCTGCACGATCTTTATAGCCTAATCTGCCGGAGGCACTATAACCGAGGCTTTGCAAATGACTTACATATTGCGCCATTCGTTCTTTATCCTTGCGGGTTTCGTAATCGTCGCTTTCGCGATGATGCAAAGCAGCACTTACACTTTCTACCACATGAATTAATAAGTAATGTGCATCGGTTTTGCCCAATCCAATAGCTGCAGCCAATAGTTTTTCATCATCGGCCGAAAAATCTAGGGCAATGGCAATATAACGATACTGCGGTGCCACAAAAGGTTGAAAAGGCATCATTGCAGGATGCATTTCAATAACCGTTTCCTTTGTTTTTCGGATGATTAAAGGATAGGCTGTAATATATCCGAGCAAGCCAATAAAAAACACGCCGGCTATAGATAACAAAATTTTGGCCCACCATTGATCCCCGTAAAAAATAGGGATACACTCATTAATTAACATCTTCAGATTTAAATAAACCAAAACAACTGCAATCAACCATGCTAAAATTTTCACAATCGGGTTAATCACAAATTCACCCATTTTTTCGCGATCACTTACAAAATGAATTAACGGAATGATGGCAAAACCGAGTTGTAAGCTTAATATCACCTGACTTAACACCAACAATGCATCTACCCGATCTTCACCATAAATTAAAACCACCAACATGGCAGGCACAATTGCAATTAAACGCGTTAAAACACGGCGCAGGAGTGGATTAATTCGCAATTGTAAATAACCTTCCATTACAATTTGACCGGCTAAAGTACCGGTAATGGTGCTGCTTTGCCCCGCTGCAATTAATGCAATGGCAAATAATTTAGGCGCAAAGGCACTTCCTAATAAAGGGGCTAATAATTGATGCGCTTCCTTAATAGCGCCAACTTGCGAATTTCCTGTTTTGAAAAACGCTGTTGCAGCTAATACCAAAATGGCGGCATTTACCAAAAAAGCAATATTGAGTGCAATAGCACTGTCGATTCTATTGAAGCGAATTGCCTTACTAATTCCTTCTTTGGTTCGATTAATTTTTCGTGTTTGAACCAACGCAGAATGTAAATACAAATTATGTGGCATCACCGTAGCGCCAATGATACCGATGGCGATGTATAAGGCTTGCGGATTAGGAACTGTGGGGATTAAGCCGCGCGCAACCTCATCTAAGGCCGGCTTGGCAATGATTATTTCTATTAAAAAAGAACCGGCAACAACAGCTACTAACCCTATAATAAAGGCTTCCATTTTTCGAATGCCTAATTGTTGCAAATAAAGCAATAAAAAGGTATCTAATACTGTAATACCAACACCCCAAGCAAGCGGTAAACCAAATAATAATTGAATACCGATGGCCATGCCCAATACCTCAGCCAAATCGCAAGCCGCAATGGCCACTTCTGCCAATAAATACAGCATGAAGTTGACATACTTAGGAAATACCTCTCTGTTCGCTTGAGCTAAGTCTCTTCCGCGCACGATACCCAAACGGGCAGAAAGGCCTTGCAACAATAACGCCATCAAATTACTCATCAATAATACCCAAATCAAACTATATCCAAATTTGCTACCACCTTGTAAATCAGTGGCCCAATTACCCGGATCCATATAGCCAACACTAATTAAGTAAGCGGGTCCCAAAAAACTTAATAATCGACGCCAACGCTTCTTTTCCGGAATCGTGGTGTCCACACTCTGGTGAACTTCACTCAGCGATTGTTGATTATCGGTATGATGTAATGGGTTATGCATGCCTTATTTTACCCAAATCTAAAATAAAAATTAGGCAACCCAAAATTTCATTTATGAATAATTCGCAATTCGTAATACTATCCGCTGCGAAAAACCGTTTTATGTTACGTTGTTTTGTTACCAATTAAAGCCGAAAGGGATATTTTTAAGTTATTATAAGAATTATTTCGGCACAAAACTTTGTAGAAACAAATTGTTTTTGCAAACGATTGAATAGTAACGAAATAATGAAAAATGGGTCAGCCTTACTATATTGTGTAAAAATTACACGACATTTTACAAAAACTGCCCTGTTAGGTTAAAAAATCCCATTATATTGCACCCCTAAACAAAGATTTGCTATTATGAGTTTTACAAATTTCAAAGTGCCGTATGCTATCACTGAGGCCTACAGCAAACGCGTTGCTTACTTTTCCATGGAATTTGCGGTACACCAACCGTTAAAAATATATAGTGGTGGGCTTGGATTTTTATCGGGCTCGCACATGAGAAGTGCATACCAATTAAAACAAAATTTAGTGGGTATTGGTATCCTTTGGAAATATGGTTATTACGACCAAGCACGCAATGCAGATCAAACCTTGCAAGTGCAATGGAATGAAAAAATTTATAACTTCTTAGAAGATACCGGCATCAAGTTTCAAATTCATATCCACGATCATCCAATTTGGGTGAAAGCTTGGTATTTGAATCCCGAAACATTTGGTACCGCCCCCATGTTCTTGTTAAGTACCGATTTACCTGAAAATGATTACGTAACGCAAACCATCACCCACCGTTTGTATGATGGCAATGTGGCTACCAAAGTGGCACAATTTATTTTATTAGGTGTGGGTGGTGCTAAATTGATGGATGAAATTAATTTCAATCCTGAAGTTTATCATTTAAATGAAGCACATGGTTTGAGTGCAGCCTTCTATTTATATCGCAAGTTTGGCGACATTAATGAAGTGAAGAAAAGATTAGTATTTACTACCCATACGCCGGAAGAAGCAGGTAACGAAAAGCATGATATTTATTTATGCGAAAAAATGACCTATTTCTGTGGAACGCCTTTGGCGGAAGTTCGCAGATTAACCGGTATTTACGACGATGCCTTTAATCACTCTTTAGCGGCCTTACGTTTTGCACGTATTGCCAATGGCGTATCGCAATTACATGGTGAAGTAAGTCGCCAAATGTGGGGTAAATATGAAGGTATTTGCGAAATCAAATCTATTACCAATGCTCAAAACTGGTCGTATTGGGCAGATAAGCAAATGTACAAAGCCAAAACAGAAGGTAATGACGTTTGGTTTGATGATCGCAAACGCTTCTTGAAAAAGAGAGCATTGGATATTGTTGCAGATCAAACCGGTAAATTATTAGATCCGGATGTTTTAACAATTGTTTGGGCACGCCGCTTTGCCGGTTATAAACGTGCAGAATTATTAACCCGCGATAACAAGCGTTTTGAAGCTTTATTAAACAATAAAAAATATCCGGTTCAATTTGTTTGGGCAGGTAAGCCTTATCCGTTAGATTATCCCGCTATCAACGATTTCAACCACTTGGTTCATTTAAGCAAGCAATATAAAAATGTGGCGGTTTGTATCGGATATGAATTAGCGTTAAGTAAACGCCTAAAACAAGCTGCAGATATTTGGTTAAACAACCCACGTGTACCGCGTGAAGCTAGCGGTACCAGTGGTATGTCGGCCGCAATGAATGGAGCTGTTAACTTTAGTACGCATGATGGCTGGATTTGCGAATTTATCAATCATGGCAATAATGGATTTGTTGTTGCTCCTGTTGATTACGAAAGCATGCATGTGCATGACCAAGATGAATATGATTTAAACCAGATGTACGACATATTGGAAAATCAAATTCTACCATTGTATTATGATCAAAAAGATACTTGGAGACATATCGTTAAAAATGGCATGAGCGATGTGCAGGTTCAATTTGACAGTAACAGAATGGCTGAAGAATACTATGAAATAATGTACAAATAAGGTACACTGAACTTTTACAAAGGCTGCTTGAAATCAAGCAGCCTTTTTTATTTTAGGCAAGGTTGTGCGCATAAAAAATCCCGAAATCAATCGGGATTTTTTATAAATTAAATAAGTTTAACTCACATAGCGCTTTATTCGTTGATAAAACTCATCCGGGTTAAATGGCTTGGTGATATAATCATTCATGCCCGCCGAATAGGTTTTTTCTTTTACATTACTAGTAGCAGATGCGGTAAGTGCAAGAATGGGAATTTCGTTATTAAATTGGCGAATTCTTTGTGTTGCAGTATAGCCGTCCATCTCCGGCATTTGTAAATCCATCAAAATAATATTGTATTGATTTTCTTTTGCCTTTTCAATAGCAATCAAACCGTTTTCAGCCACTTCCACTTTTGCATGCCAACCTTCAATCAATTGCGTAGCATAAAGAATATTAAACGGCGTATCTTCTACTAACAAAATTTTGATACCGGTTAAATCATAATCATTGGTAGCTTTTACAAATACTTCCTCGGTTGCATTGGGATTGATTTCCATCTCCAATGTAAAGTAGAAACTAGATCCTTTACCTAATTCAGAGCTTACCATTATTTCACTTCCCATCAAATTTAACAGTCGTCTGGTAATGGTTAAACCCAAGCCGGTGCCGCCAAATTCGCGTGTTATAGACGACGATGCTTGCGTAAAAGTTTGGAATATTTTTTCTAAATTTTCGGGAGCAATACCTACACCCGTGTCGGTAACCGAAAATTTAATAGTAGCGTTATTGTTATGCAATTTCAACAATTCAGCTTCAATATTCACCGCGCCGTTTCTTGTAAATTTAATGGCATTAGAAACTAGGTTGGTTAAAATTTGTCCCAAACGAACCGAATCACCTTTAACAATAGAAGGTAATTCATCATCCAACATGAATTTAATTTTATTACCACGTTCTTGCGCTCGAACCGAATTGGCTAGTTTAACATCAGCAATGAGTTGCTTGATATTGAAATCAGCTGATTCCAAATCAATTTTACCTGCTTCAATTTTACTAAAGTCGAGAATATCATTAATCAACACCAATAAATTTTCAGATGCTGTTCTCAAAATCTTGAGATTATTCAATTGGTCAGGACGAGGATTGTCGTTCATTAACAAATGCCCCATTCCTATAACAGCATGTAATGGTGTACGAATTTCGTGACTCATTACCGATAAAAATTCTGACTTGGTAGAGTTGGCCTGTTCGGCTTCCTCTTTGGCTTTGAGCAATTCAATTTCGGCCTCTTTACGCTTATTGATTTGTTCATCCAAGTAATTAACGATGGCCAACAAATTATCTTCATCATCACTTTGATAAATTTTTTCATCCGTTTCAATATTGCGGATGGCTTCTTTCAATTTATCAATCGTGATTTTTTTCAGCACTACTTCATCTTTCAGGCGTTTATTAATTTCCTGATATTCATGTTCGCTGATACTGAAGGCGCGACTAGATAATTCTTTATCTTTATCGTACGATTCATACGAATCATGAACCGATTTAAACAATTGTTGCAGTTGCGGATGTTCTAACAATGCTGCATCGGTTATCTTTTTAAGCTGGCGTTCGAGTAGTTTATGGTAAGTCATGACCGTAACGATTTAAATTTCATTAAATGTGGTGATGGTCATCGTTTGATTGTGTAGTTCACATTTACTCTTTGGGGAGAAAGGCGATATTTCACCATAAGAATAAAAGCCTGTAAGTAATGTATTATTATTAAATGCATCACCCACTGCTACCACTTCTTCTTCTACCCTACCTTCCAAAATTAATTTACGTCCAACGCAACTAATTAAAATAGCAAGCTTGGGCGTCATGTCAGGTTTCATCATCAAGGTTTCACAACCGGCTTGGGTGGCGGCATCTACCAAGCGATCAAAATTGGCGCGCATAAAACGAACCTGAGAACCAATTGGAACATCTCCGGCAAATACCATCGCCTGCTTTTCGTTATCGATTGTTAAGATGGTACGCACTACCGGTTCACTGCTATCCGTTAATTTAACCGAAAGCGGAAACAGTAAAGCCGAGCCGGGCAATTCTTTAGCGTAATCGCCTAGGTATAATTTATAGAGTTCTAATGCATTTTTACCATCGATTTCATACAGTACATTGGAATCAGACTTGGTAATTTCTCTTTCAGGACCAAAGGTATCCCACCCACCCATTGAGCTATGCGCAACAGATAAGTGCTGGCCATAAAAGGCAATCGCCACGATATTTCCTGCAGATGGCACTTGATTCAATCCTACTAAAGTAGATTGAAATCTTGCTGCATCGCCGGCTAAACCACCGGTAACGGGTACACGATAATTAATGACGCTATTTACACCGCGCACCAACTCGCTACCATTAACTTGCGTTCCATCAGACAGTACTAAAATATAGGCTAAGTTTTCCAGTTCCAATTGATTTACTAAGGCTTTACCTGCCTCAAAACTATTGGTATAATCTCCCACCTTTATACTAACCGCATGTACGGTAGTTTTTTCAAACTCAATGGCGGATACCGATACCGATTCATCGTACACCGATTCATCAAATATCTCTCCGCTGGTGGAGCATAGTACAATATTTGCTTGCGGAAATTTTTCCCGCAGTTGATCGTAAATTGGCTGATCCGCGAGTAAACCCTTTTCCCCAAAACCCAGCACCAGTGAGGTTTTTTGAGGATCCAAGTTATCGCTCTTTGGATGTACAGACCAATTATCGCTCTGATAGAGCATTAAGGAGGCTTTCATCAGAAGTTAGTTTTTTTTGTGATTGAAGGTTTATGGCTACGTATTACAGTTGTTGGCTTAAGACAACTGGTAATCTTTTTTTATTGCTTTGATGGCCATGGTAAGTGCGTATTCTACCTGACGTAATAAATCAGGTAAAAGATGGCTGTCTGATCCATTTTTGCCAATTTTTTCTACTTCCCGAATGGTATTCTTGATAGAATTAATTCCCATGCTATCAATCGTTGGCTTAATCTTATGTGCAACTTCCCCAAGTTTTACATAATCTTTTGCCTCATAGCGCAACTTCATTTCTTCGATATGGCCGGGCGTTTGATCCACGAACATCTTCAGCATCTTATTAATAAAATCCTGATTGCCCCGACTGATGGTTTTGATATCAGTGATATCATAGTAGGTTTCAGCTGGTGCCTGATTACTTTCCATAATATTGGTGTTTATTTGATTGATGATTTTTAATTGTGTGGCCACCGTTTTCATTAAATCTTCTTCTTTAAATGGCTTGGCCACATAGGCGTTCATACCGGCTTCAAAGCACTTAATATTATCGCCTTTAATGGCATTGGCTGTTAAAGCAATGATGGGAAGGCTTTTGCTGATATGTTGACGAATAAAGGTGGTTGCTTCAAAACCATTCATAATAGGCATTTGAATGTCCATCAATACCAAGTCGCACAAACCTTTCGATAACATTTCAACGGCTTCTTTACCGGTACCCGCTTCTACGGTAACTGCACCATAGCTTTTCAAAATAGTGGTGGCAACCAAACGATTCATTTCATTATCGTCAACAACTAGAATTTTCTTCATTGCCAACATGCCTTCATTTGCTTTAAAAGCTTCTTTGCTTGGTAAATCATTTTGATCGCCCTTGGCAAATTCAATAATGAAAGAGATGGTGGTTCCGGTTCCTTTTTTACTTTGCACAGTGATATCGCCGCCCATTAATCCAATTAAATCTTTGCAAATACTCATGCCCAATCCGGTACCACCGTACTGACGGGTAACCGATGCATCTTCTTGCGAAAATTTTTGGAAGAGGTTATGCATGAAATGTTCATCCATTCCAATACCGGTGTCGTTTACCGAAATTTGCAATGCCTGAGAATGCGTTTTATTTTCAAATACCTTACAAGAAACTTCTACCGTTCCTTTTTCGGTAAACTTGATCGCGTTGCTGATAATGTTCAACAATATTTGGTTGATTCGATAAGGATCACCAATTAAAACCGGTGCCAGTTCAGTATCTTCCATGCGTTGAGTAAAGCTCAAGCCTTTTTCTTCGGCACGATGTTGCAATACTTGCATGGCACGCTTAATCACTTCGCGAGGTTCAAAACCAATTTTTTCTAATGATAATTTACCGGATTCAATTTTAGACAAATCCAAAATATCATTAATAATTACCAACAGATTTTCGGATGCCGAATTAATGGTTTCTAAACAAAATTGTTGCGCTGCAGTAAGGTTGGTTTTAGCCAATTGGTTACTCATGCCCAGAATCGCATTCATCGGCGTTCTGATTTCATGACTCATATTGGCCAGAAACATTTCTTTACTCTTGGTTGATTCTTCAGCCACTTCACGTGCCTTAATTAAATCGATTTCGAGTTGTTTGTGTTCGGTAATATCTAAGTGAATACCGATAGAACCAATTAAATCGCCTTCTTGACTATATCTTGGCGCCCCACTCACTAACCACCAGCGAATTTCACCATTTTTATTTTTTACTGCAATTTCGTAGGCATCACCGCGCGGACGTTGACGTGCCTCATTTTTACTTTCCAGTAATTCGATGTGCTCATTTTTTGCAAATAATTCGGATGCTTTTTTACCAATTAATTCATCCAAATCATATCCACACATATCGCAAAAACTTTGATTTGCAAATACGATACGTTCAAAAATATCCACTTCCATTAAGCCTAATTTCATGTTGGCAATAATGCTGCGGTACTTTTCTTCACTACGCTTTAATGAATCTTCTGCATTTTTTTGGGCCGTAATATCATTATACTTCCAAAGATGCCCTTTGTAGGTTCCTTGATGATAAATAGGAATATAATCTCTGCTAAAAATTCTACCGTCTAACAATTCTAGCAAATCATTTTGCACCAATTGTTTTTCTTTAATCAAAGTTTGAACACGTGATACAAACCCTTCAGAATCTTTGAACAAATGTTTGAAGTGATTGTTCATGAGCAAGTTACTGTCGATACCTTTCAACAACTGCGGCGATTCATATAACTTAAATAACTGGCAGAATAAATCATTGGCTAATTCAACCCTACATTTTTCATCTTCTACCAACATACCCATTTGTAAATTGGCGATTAAAGATGATAAGCGACTTTCAGATTCATTTAATTGTTCGTTGGCTTTCTTACGTTCGGTAATATCTAACATCAAACCGGTAAATACTTTAGAGCCGGTTTCGGTAAAATAAGAGAAGGAGCAACTTACCGAACGCCAAACTATTCCTCTTCCCGGAATAATTAAGCGAGATTCGTTATAATAAGGTTCTAATTTTTCGGCTTTATTCAAAAAACCCGTGTGAACACTTTCGGTGTCTTCGGGATGAACAAATTTGCTGTATTCAAAAAACTGTTCGGGCAAAATGCCAAATATTTTATGCATCGCTTGGCTAATGTATTTATAGCCATGAGAGCCATCTGCTTTTAATTCATATTCAAAAATTACACCCGGAATATTTTCAGATAAACCTTGAAATTGATGCACACGTTGTTGCAAGGCAATTTCAGTTTTTTTCATTTGATGAATATCGGTATGCGTACCTACCAAACGAGTGGGTTTACCATTTTTATCGCGTTCGGCAATGATAGCACGCGTAGAAATCCATTTATAAGAACGATCCTTGCATCTTAAGCGATGCTCGGTGATATATTGATCTGTTTTGCCTAAAATAAAATTGGTCAGCAACTCTTTTACTACGATCAAATCATCCGGATGAACGCGAGATTCCCATTCGTATAAATTATCGCCAATTTCATTTTCGGCATAGCCTAACATTGACTTCCAAATTGGCGAAAAAAATACTTTATTTCTTTCTGCATCCCAATCCCACACCCCAACACCCGAGCCTTCCATTGCAAATCGGGCTCTATCAAAACTATCAAAAGGATGCTGCATGGCATCCGCCAAAGAAGGCTTTATTTGTAAACCGTTTGTACGATTCACCACTAAGCCGTTCACCTGCTCATCAACAATTGTTTCAATAAAATCATTCGTTGGAAAACCAATAAACAACAACATGTCTTCATCATCTATAACTTCAAAAGCACCTTTCAAACATACAGCCTGGTTTTTGGCCGACATGATGGTAACTTGCTTTCCGCTTAAATTGGCTAACTTCTTAAAGGAAGATGCATGTCCTTCCAATTCGCGTGTTACAAAAATGCTATTAAAGTTAATATAGGCAGAGAGCGACAACATCGAGCCAACCGTATTTCCAAATTGTTGCAATTTGAGTTGTTTGTCAAAAAGCAAATAATAGGGACAAAGTCGGCTGACTTGATCAATATCGATATGCAATGTGGTTTTCTCCATGGATAATGCTGTGCTTTTATTAGGGTGCTTATTAAGGTATTAAGACTGCGTTACTTAAAACGCATCATAAATATGGGCTAAACAACAATTTCTTTTTGTTGAATCATTTTATAGATGGTTGACTTTCCGATATCTAATTTTTCGGCAACGGTAATCACATCATCATCATATTTTTTCAAATAATACTTAATGATGTCGCAAGTATATTGCCGTAATGTTTTAGTTTCTAGTGTAAATATTTCCTCTTGGCGTGTAGACGTATAAGAAATATCTTCTGAAGTAATTTCTTGCCCGTTACTTAACACCGCAGCCAAATCTACCATAGCTTTCAACTCTCTAATATTACCGGGGAAATGGTAGGCCATCAATTTTTCTTTCGCATCTTGCGAGATGGTCATTGGAGGCAACTTATTATCTTTTGCAAATTCATCTAAGAAGAATTTAGCCAATATTAACACATCGTTTCCGCGTTCGCGAAGTGGCGGTAAATCAATGGGTAAGCCAATCACACGATAGTACAAATCCTCTCTAAAATTGCCGCGTTTAACTTCTTCGGCAAGATTTTTATGCGTTGCAACTAAAAGACGAATATCTAATTTTACTTTTTCGTTACCACCGATACGCACTACTTCTCTTTCTTGCAAAACGCGTAGTAATTTACTTTGAACGCTAAGGTCTAATTCAGCAATTTCATCTAAGAAAATTGTACCGCCGTTTGCTTCTTCAAATTTGCCCGCTTTACGAGCAATTGCACCGGTAAATGCGCCTTTTTCATGACCAAACAATTCGCTTTCAATTAATTCGCGCGGAATAGCGGCCATATTAACGGCAACAAATGGTTTCTTTTTACGATCACTTCCATAGTGAATCGCTTTTGCTACCACTTCTTTACCCGTACCGGTTTCGCCCGTTATAGAAACATTAATATTTGTTTTGGTGGCTTTTTCCATCAAAGCGAATATCTTTTTCAAAGCAGGACTTTGGCCTTTGATACTTTTTTCAAATGAAAATTTCTGCCCTAATTCTTCGCGCAAATGCTCCACTTCTTTTTTAAGTGTACTCATCTGCCGAATTTTAATTACGGCATTCCAAAGCATGTCTTTGGTGTTTTCATCTTTGATGATATAATCGGTTACCCCCATTTTTAAGAGGTTTACCGCTACAGAAATTTCTTCTTGGCCCGAGATAATAATCACCGGTATATGCTCATCAACTTCCTTAATTTTTTGATATAATTTATCCCCGGTAAAATCTGGCAAAGAGAAGTCAACCGTAATTAAATCAGGCTTTTTATGCAGATTTGCCAAGCATTCTTTACCCGTTGTAAATCGGGTAATCACATAGTCTTCATTGAGCGAAAGATGGTACTCTAAAATCTCACCATACCAAGGATCATCTTCAACAATAAAAATTTTATACGGCCCCATATTGCGTAGCTTTTTAAAGGAATTGAATGAAAAAAAACAATTTTACCCAACTGTAACGTATATGATTGACAAATAATTGTCCATTTTTTGGATTTTTTTCCAAAACCCGTTTCATTCTCCAAAATGCCAAACATTTTCCATTAAACTACTACTATAGCAGTGTAGGAAAAAAGCTACAAGGGGCGGAACATTGAAAGGTTTGAAGGGGTTCAGCGTTTGAACGTTTAAATCGTTTGAACCGTTTTTCGTTCGCCGCTTCGCTGGATGGTGATTGTTGTATGTTTCGTGGGGACACGAACCAAGGCTCGGGGGTTCAAGGTTTGAATCGTTTTATCGTTTAAATCGTTTGACGGGATCTATTCATCAGACACGGGCTTCAACCCGTGGTTGCAAAACACGTTCGCCGCGTCGCGGGAAAAGGTTTAAAGTTTAAAGTTTAAGGTTTAAGGTTAGCCAAACGTGTGCCGCTTCGCGGGATGATGGAACGTTTTAACATTTCAAACCTCGCTCTCATTCACTTTCTCGTTCTCTTTCTGTTTTTTTTTGTGGATCCACGAATAATGGTGTTTTCAATTTAACGTGCTGTTGGATTTGTGACCGGCCTCAGAAAAATGGCGTGAAGAAATGTCGAGCATGAAGCGTTAAGCGGCGAAAATATTTGGCCTTGTACAAAAGCAGAAATGGATAATCGCACAATAGAATTCAATAGCCGCGTTCTAGCTTTTTCGCTGTAGCGCAATGACCGACATTTTAGCCAATTTTTCTGCAGCCTTGATTTTTTGCTTCTTTTTTATCAAGAAAAAAGTAGGAGAAAGTGGTTTCAAGGTTGGAAACGTTTGAGTCGTTTGAAGGGGTTAAAGGTTTGAATCGTTTTATCGTTTAAATCGTTTGACGGGTTCTGTTCATCAGCCTCGGGTTTCAACCCGTGGTTACAATTCACGTTCGCCGCTTCGCTAGATGTTGATTGTTGTGTGTTTCGTGGGGACACGAACCAAGGCTGGAGGGGATGTTTCAAGGTTTGATGCGTTTGAATCGTTTCAAAGTTTGAAGGTTTAAATCTTTTGAACCGTTGTACGTTCGCCGCTGCACTAGATGGAGGAACGATAGAAGGTTTGAATCGTTTCAACGTTTAAATCGTTCGGCGGTTTAATTCATTGTGTGCCCGAGGCTTTAAAGAATGATGGTTTAAACCTAACTATTATTACAATAAAAAACGGCTGTTCTAAAAAGAACAGCCGCTAAACTTATAATAATATATAAACTTATGCCACCGCTTTATTTACTAAATCAGCAGCTTCGCTTAATAAAATTGCACTTTGAACTTTCAAACCGCTTTCATCAATTAATTTTTTCGCAACATCGGCATTAGTACCTTGTAAACGAACAATAATTGGAATTTCAATATTACCGATTGAAGTATAGGCATCAATAACCCCTTGCGCAACACGATCGCAACGAACGATACCGCCAAAGATATTAATCAAGATTGCTTTTACTTTCGGATCTTTTAAGATAATACGGAAACCTGCTTCCACCGTTTGTGCATTTGCCGTACCGCCTACATCCAAGAAGTTGGCAGGCTCACCGCCACTTAATTTAATCATATCCATGGTAGCCATGGCCAAACCTGCACCATTTACCATACAACCCACATTGCCATCCAATTTAACAAAGTTCAAATTGAATTTTCCGGCTTCAACTTCAGTTGGATCTTCCTCTGTGATATCACGCAATGCCGCAACATCCGGATGACGAATCAAGGCGTTATCATCAATATTCATCTTACAGTCAACCGCAATAATCTTATCATCACTGGTTTTGAAAAGCGGATTAATTTCTAACATACCGCAATCCAATCCAACATAAGCACTATATAAATTGGTTACAAATTTCACACAGTTTTTAAATGCTTCACCACTTAAACCTAAGTTAAAAGCAATTTTGCGAGCTTGGAAACCCTGTAGCAATCCACCGGGATGAACATACTCTTTAAAAATTTTCTCTGGGGTATCGTGTGCAACATCTTCAATGTTCATACCGCCTTCGGTAGAATACATCACCACATTTTTACCGGTTGTGCGATCTAACAAAATGGAAAGATAAAATTCCTTAACCGGGTTAGGCCCTTCATAGTAAACATCTTGTGCAACCAACACTTTGTTTACCAATTTACCGGCAGGCCCGGTTTGAATAGTAACCAAAGTACCGCCGATAATGGTTTGCGCAATTTCTTTTACCGCTTCTGCATTTTTTGCAACGGCAACGCCCCTTTGCTCTGTTCCTACAATCGATCCTTTACCACGTCCACCGGCATGAATTTGGGCTTTCACCACAGCAAATTTGCTACCGTATTGGGTGTGAATTTGTTTGTATGCGTCTTCAGCTTCCGTTGCAGTGTTACATGCTATGCCTTCCTGCACCGGCACGTTGAATTTTTTCAATAATGCTTTCGCCTGATATTCGTGTAAATTCATAATGTGGAAATTTGTGCGAAAATAAGGCAATTACATCAAAAGTTAAAAAGCAAACCTTTATCTATTTTACCAAACGAACCTTGTATTTTTGACCCTTTATTAAATTAGGTAGTCTGTTACTGTCATTTATTCAATTTTGTAAGGGATGAGTTTAATCAATCAAATTCAGGAAGCTGTTCAATATATTCAACAAAAACATGCATTTAAGGCCGAAATCGGCATTGTTTTAGGTAGCGGATTGGCCACTTTTAGCGAACAAATTCAGATAGAAGCCGCAATAGCCTATGCAGATATCCCTCACTTTCCTGTAAGTACGGTTAAAGGGCATCAAGGAAAACTGCTCTTGGGCAGCATCGGCGGTAAAAACGTCATTGCCATGTCGGGACGTTTTCACTATTACGAAGGCTATCGTGCAGATGAAATTGTATTCCCCATTCGGGTTATGAAATATTTAGGCGTAAAAACCGTGTTGCTGAGTAATGCGGCCGGCGCAATGAATAGCAAATTTTCAATTGGAGATATTATGTTGATTGAGGATCATGTTAGTTTATTTGTGCCTAATCCGCTAATCGGAAAAAATGAAGAAGCACTTGGACCTCGTTTCCCTGATATGAGTGAGGCCTATAGCAAATCGCTTCTTGCAAAGGCAGAGATCATCGCTCAAGAATTATCCATCCCTGTAAAAAAAGGTATTTACATTGCAGTTACCGGGCCAACCTTCGAAACCAAAGCAGAGTATCGTTTATTGCTCGCCTGCGGCGGAGATGCAGTTGGGATGAGCACTGTGCAAGAATGCATCGTTGCCAAACATATGGGTTTACAAGTATTTGCCATGAGCGTTATCACCGATATCGGCATCATGGAGGAAGAAAAGATTACAACGCATGAAGAAGTTTTAGAAGCGGCAAAAGCAGCAGAGCCAAAATTAGCTGCTATTTTTAGAGAACTGATTCATTCATTAGACTAACTAATTTGTAGAATAGCAGCATTGCAATAACTGCTGCAAAAAAGGAATATGAACCTGCGTATTATTTTAATTGGATTGATTTTACTGTGTGTTATACCGGCTTGGTCGCAAATCAATGAAGGAACCACTAACGGCGCCCTTAACCGTGGCTTTGGCAATAGCAGTAATAGCTCCGGCAACCCCGGTGGTGGTGGCGCTGATTCTATTCACTTTGAACATCGCGATGATGCGAAAGATTCTATCACAATAAGTTTTAAATGGTTTGATTCGCTTAGAAGTGTTACACTAGATAATAGCATCGCTGATTTTTATAAATACTTCCCCATTCCGGTCACCCAACAATATTTAGGCAATAATGGCACAGCAGGTTATTCTTTAATTTTTAATCAACCACTTAATGCGGGTTTTGATGCCGGATTTCATGCATTTGATGCGTATCGTTTTACTTTAGAAGGAACTAAATTTTATAAAACCACCAAACCTTATACCCAATTAAACTATCAATTAGCAAGCGGCAAAGAACAAGTAATTAAAATCACCCACACACAAAACCCTCGTCCCAACTTAAATGTAGGCTTTGAATATCGACTCATTAACGCACCGGGTACATTTGTAACCCAAAATACCAATCATAATAACTATCGAATTTTTAGCCATTACCAAAGTAAAAGAAAGCGTTATGGAGCACAATTTATTTGGATGGGCAACTCACTCAACAGCTCCGAAAATGGCGGAATTGCAAATGATAGTTTCTTAACAACTACCTCTGCTGATTATTCGCGTCGATTTACCATACCGGTTAATTTGGGGCAAGCACCGGCCAATGACCCGAATCCATTCTCTACCACCATCAATACCGGTAACAAGTACAAAGATTTAACCATCTACCTTAAGCAATATTATGATATTGGCAAGAAGGATTCCATCATTATAAATGATAGTACAACTGAGTACTTGTTTTATTCAAAATTACGTTTTCAACACACTTTTACTTATAATACGCAGCGCTATGAATACCGGGATTTGAATGTGGTGGACTCTATTTATAATTTATGGTATGATACAACCATTGTGGGTGATTCGCTTATTGTACACGATCAATGGAAAATCATTCATAATGATTTTTCTCTGCTGCAATTTCCTGATACCAAAAATTTAAACCAATATTTTTTGGCGGGCATCCGATTGGAGAATATGACCGGTAAATTTAGTACCGGCGCAACGCGAAGCCTATACAATATTGTGGCCCATGGCGAGTACCGTAATAAAACCCGCAATAAATTGTGGGATATCAACGCAAATGGCAGCTTTTATGTAAATGGTTACAATAGCGGAGATTATAGTATTTTAGCCTCGCTTACGCGAAGATTTAACAGCAAATGGGGCAGTGTTAGATTAGCCTTTAAAAATATCAATCGCAGTCCCTCTTACTTATATACAACCGGTTCTTCTTTTAATTTTCATAACACCGAAAATTACAACAAAGAAAATACCATCATGCTGCATGCTTCGGCCGAAAATGCTTATGTAAACTTAAGCGCAACCAATTATCTGGTTTCAAATTATTTGTATTTTTCTAACTATGCAACCACGGCACAATACAGTAAACTGATGAATATTTTGCAACTCTCTGCAAGTAAATCATTCAAACTTAGCAAGCATTGGAATTGGCATACAGAAATAACTGTTCAACAAACAGATGGTGCCGGCCCCATTCGACTGCCATTAGCTTTTACCCGAAATAGATTTGCCTATGAAGGTGTTTTCTTTAAAAATTTAAACCTTAGCACCGGTATCGAAATTCGGTATTATACCCCTTATAAAGCAAACCGCTATTCTCCGGTAATGGGTGCTTTTTTTGTACAAGACAGTGTGCAATTACAAAACAGACCTGATGTGCATGCTTTCATGCACTTTCGTATCAAATCTTTCACCGGATATTTACGTGTCGAAAATTTGAATACAGCAAGCTTTGCCAATGGATTTGGCTTTACCAAAAACAACTTTGCCGCACCCCAATATTTATACCCCGGCATGATGATTAGATTTGGTATTGCTTGGGTATTTGTAAACTAGTTTAAATTGAAAGTGCAATACTAAATATTGGAAGCCCCTCCGGCTTTCTTTTGAACTAATTTTACCTTATGCTGATGGGTCCTGGTTTTAAAATCATTTGAAATCACACTAACATTTCCGTCTACTTCTAACATCGCTAAATCCACTTCCGATGCATGCGCAACACCGTGTTCGCGTACCGCAGCCATCAACTCGGCCTCGGTTAAACCGGTTTTTTGAAGCGTTATATGATTTATTCTCCCTTTGTATATTAAAACCTCCGGGCTTCCTTGAATCCATTGGCTAATTGTATGATTGTGTAACATCCATTTTTTAAAAATAAAATTGATAACAAACAAGGCAACTGCGGCCGTAATACCCCCAAGTAAAGACGTATCGGGTCCAACCATTGAATTTTG
>JBJOQA010000133.1:0-5406 GCA_046050225.1 Bacteroidota bacterium
AGTGCATCAGGTGAGATATGATTAAATACAGGGGGCTTATTTTGAAGGATATTTGCAACGGTTCGCATGGCAATAAAATTTGGTTCTCTCAAATTTAATTCATATTGTTTTATGTTCAATGTTTTTTTAAATTGTGATGAAGATTAAGATAATATCAATCATATATTTTCCTTATTATAATCAGTGAACTTAAAGTCATTACAACTGACTTTTACATCATAAATGGCAAACAATCAACAAATTTAAATTTTTTTAACTATGATTTCTCATTGTAATTACGAATCCACCGAGGCACTTGCTGCCAAAAGGAATTTGGAAAGTTGGGTAAACCAGTTCGCTGCCCAATGCGAAGCGAGTGAAATAAGGTGGTGTGATGGTTCGGAAGAAGAGTACAACTATCTATGCGACTTATTAGTAAGTAAAGGCACTTTTATTAGATTAAACCCAGAAAAGCGCCCCAATAGTTTTGCATGTTTCAGTCACCCAAGTGATGTGGCTCGTGTAGAAGATCGCACGTTTATATGCAGCCGCTTAAAAGAAAATGCAGGTCCAACTAATAACTGGATGGATCCTATTGAAATGAAGCGTATCCTGAATCAAAAATTCACCGGATCTATGCAAGGCCGCGTTTTATACGCCATTCCTTTCTGTATGGGGCCTTTAGGTTCTCCCTATTCAAGATATGGTGTACAAATCACCGATTCTGAATATGTGGTAGTAAATATGCGCATTATGACTCGCATGGGCGAGGATGTACTGCCTTATTTAAACAAAAACAATTTTGTAAAATGTTTACATACTGTTGGTGCTCCTTTGGAAGCCGGCGCAGAAGATGTAGCATGGCCTTGTAATCCAACCGAAAAATACATTGCACACTTTCCTGAAGAAAGATTGGTAATGTCTTACGGTAGTGGTTATGGTGGAAACGCTTTGATGGGTAAAAAATGTTTTGCACTGCGTATCGCTTCTCAAATGGGTCGCGAAGAAGGATGGTTGGCTGAGCATATGCTGATTTTGGGTGTTCAACCTCCAACCGGTAAAAAAACCTATGTTGCTGCAGCCTTCCCAAGTGCATGTGGTAAAACCAATTTTGCAATGTTAATTCCGCCAAAAGAATTTGATGGTTGGAAAGTAACTACCGTAGGCGATGATATTGCATGGATTCATAAAGGAAATGATGGTGAATTATATGCGATCAATCCTGAATCAGGTTATTTCGGTGTTGCACCGGGTACAAACTACAATACTAACCCGAATGCAATGGAGTCTGTTAAAGCAAATACCATTTTTACCAATGTGGCCATTACACCGGATAAAGATGTGTGGTGGGAAGGTATGACACCTGAGCCACCAGCCGGATTAATTGATTGGCATGGTGAACCTTGGGATCCCGCAAGTGGCAAACCTGCAGCGCATCCAAACTCAAGATTTACCGCTCCTGCAGCACAAAATCCTGCTATTGATAGCGACTTCGACAATCCGGGTGGTGTGCATATTGCCGGCTTTATCTTCGGCGGACGCCGTAGTACAACCGTTCCATTAGTTTATCAATCATTTAACTGGAACTTTGGTGTTTATTTAGCCGCTACGATGGGTAGCGAAACTACTGCTGCAGCATTTGGTGAAGTTGGTAAGGTTCGTCAAGATCCATTTGCAATGTTGCCATTCATCGGTTATCATATTGGCGACTATATTAATCACTGGTTACAATTTGGTCGTACGCTTCCAAATGCCCCAAGAATTTTTGGAGTGAATTGGTTTAGAAAAGATGATCAAGGAAAATTCATGTGGCCGGGTTTTGGCGAAAATATTCGCGTGTTGCAATGGATTGTAAATCGTATAAACGGTCATGCTTCTGCAGTAGAAAGTCCTATTGGATGGATGCCAAGATATGAAGACATTGAATGGGAAGGAAGAGAAGACTATACCATTGAGAAATTCAAAAAAATCATGTCTATCGACAGAGAACTTTGGAAAAAAGAACTGCTGTCTCATGAAGAATTATTCTCAAGAATGTATGATAAACTTCCTAAAGAATTCTACTTCATACGCGAGTTGCTGTTATCGGCTCTTTGGCGCTCTCCCGAACATTGGGGACAACAGCCCGAAATACACGATCATCACTAAAATAAATAAGCGTATTGGATCTAGTTCAATACGCTTTTTTTTCACCTAATTTATCTCGCATGGAATGGTTAAAAGAACTGTTCGTTGCAGATTCAGTGGCACATACCGTGATCATTTACGGTATTGTTATTGCCATTGGTATCTGGCTCGGCAGATTAAAAATAGCCGGTATATCGCTCGGGGTTACCTGGGTGTTATTTGCCGGATTGATATGCTCCTATTTTGGTTTATCCGTGAATAAAGAATCGGAGCATTTTTTAAAAGAATTTGGTTTAATACTTTTTGTTTACTCTATTGGTTTACAAGTTGGCCCCGGCTTTTTTGCTTCTTTAAAAAAGAATGCCATGAGCAATAACTTGTTGGCTGCTGCTGTGGTAATACTTGGCGTACTAATTACGATAGCTTGTTGGTATTTTTCTACCCAGCCTATTTCAATTATGACGGGTGTAATGAGTGGCGCAGTAACCAATACGCCCGGCCTAGGTGCAGCACAAGCTGCCGTAAAAGACTTACATCTTACCGGCGTTGATTCTTCCATGATTACCTTGGCATATGCCATCGCCTATCCGTTTGGTGTTTTCGGTATCATTATCGCAATGATGATTTTGCAGAAAATATTTGGAGCTAATGTTGAACGTGAGCAAGAACTTCACCGCAAGTTAAAAGTGTTGCAATCGAATAAGCCTATTTCTGTTCACTTGAAAATGGAAAATCCGCAATTAGAAGGTAAAACCCTGCGGGCGATTTTTGAACTCATGAAAGAACCACTCGTGGTTTCGCGCATGTTTCACCAAAATGAAGTAATTACCCCTACACCCAATACGATTTTAGAAATTGGAGATGTTTTGCTGGTAGTTGCCAATAAAGCACAATTAGATTCATTGAAGATTTTAATCGGTCGCGAAAGCGAAATGAATTTAAAACAACTACCCGATAGTCCGCTTATTTCACGTTACGTAGTGGTTACCAGAAAAGAAGTAACACATCGCCGTTTAGGGGATATTCCCGAAATGCATCAGCATGATTTTACCCTAACCCGATTGAGTAGGGCCGGTATTGAAATGGTGCCGCATGGCGATATTGTTTTACAATTGGGCGATACCATCAAAGTTGTTGGCACCGAAGATGGCGTGAAAAAAGTAGCAGAAGCCTTGGGCAATTCCATCAAACGTTTGGAAGCACCGGATATCGCACCCATTTTTATTGGAATTGTTTTAGGTATTATATTGGGAAGCATTCCTTTTCATGTGGCTTCTATGCCGGTAGCGGTAAAAATTGGTATGGCAGGCGGGCCGCTCATTGTAGCATTAATATTGAGTAGGTTTGGCGGCGTGGTTTACTTAAATACTTATACAACCAATAGTGCTAATTTAATGATTCGTGAGTTAGGTATTGCTTTGTTTTTGGCAAGTGTAGGTTTAGGTAGCGGACATACTTTGTCTACTGCATTTTCAAGCGGAAATGGTTGGATCTGGATGGGTATGGGCGCAATTGTAACCTTAATTCCTTTGTTAATTGTAGGGATGGTTGCACATTACTATTTTAAGAAAACCTTTTTTGAAGTTTGTGGTTTGTTGGCAGGTGCATCTACCGATCCGCCAGCCTTGGCTTTTGCATTGAAAATTGCAGGTAATGAAATTCCATCTGCAACCTATGCAACCGTATACCCGCTAACCATGATTTTGAGAATTGTGGCAGCCGAACTACTCATTCTGCTTTTTAGTTAAAGCCTATGGTTGAATGAGTCGATATGCTTGCGGAACAAGTGTAATACTTATTTTTTTATGTGAAGCTACAGGGTCGCCATCAATATGCATCGGTGCATTGCCGGTATTTTGAATCACCAATTTGTTGGTTTGAAAATACAGCACGCCTTTGTTTTTGTTGGCGGCTTCTGTCCAGCTTTGTACTTGGCCGCTCTTGATTTGACGAAGTAAACGTATGAGTAAATTAAGTTTATTCATTTTCGTCACCACAACCACATCCAATAAGCCATCGCTTAAACTTGCCTTTGGCGCAATGGTAAAATTATTTCCAAACTGGTTGCTATTTGCAATACTTATAAAATATGCTTGCGTTTGAATAACACCTTCGCGTGAGGAGATTTCAAATGTGTAGGGTTTAGCCCTAAAAAATTCGATAAGGGTTTGCTTTACATAAGTTTTTAAACCTCTTGAAGGCAGTTTCGCAAAATCATGTGCCACTTGCGCGTCAAACCCCAAACCGCATAACATACAGCTAAAACTGGAGTTGATGAAAAATGCATCTACAAAGCTTGATTTTCCGGCAAAAACAATTTGAAGCGCTTTGTCTAAGTTTTTTGGAATTTTAGCAGCAAAAGCAAGACCATTGCCGCTTCCAAGCGGAATAATGCCTACTTGAACCGGCTCGTCAATCAGTGCATGTACTACATGGCCAACAGTGCCGTCGCCACCGCAAATCACCACATCCGTAATGTGTTCTTGATGAATTTTTTCCTTCAAGAAATAATAATTGCCTTCTGCATTGGTCGGAAGAATTTCAAAAGCGATTTGCTGATTGCTTGTTTTTTGGGCAATAGTGTCTATGATGCGCTTTTTATCGCTTCCTCCCGAAATAGGATTGATTAAGTAAACAATTTTCCTTTGCATGCAATTTTTCGAGTTGCAAGATTAGTAAAAAAACCTATACAAAATACGTGTATAGTATGCTGTGAGTACCTAATCTGTTGAACAACATTAGTAATTGGGGTAGAAAAAAACGATGTTTTACCATCGAATTAAGGCACTTGCCCAAGTAAAGCCGCTTCCAAAAGCAGCAAGGCATACTAAATCACCTTGCTTAATCAAGCCGGCCTCCCATGCCTCGCAAAGTGCGATGGGTACTGATGCGGCAGTAGTGTTGCCATATTTTTGGATGTTATTAAAAACTTGATCATCGCGCAATTGAAGCTTCTGTTGAACAAATTGAGCAATACGCAAATTAGCCTGATGGGGTATCAATAAATTTAAGTCATTCGTAGAATAGCCATTTGTTTGTAGTGATTTTACTATAACCTCCGGAAACTTGACAATTGCCTTTTTAAATACCGACGGCCCATCCATAAATGGATAGTTTTGATGTTCGTCAATCATATCATGGCTCATAAACATCTTGCCAATTTCGGCGTTTTCAAAACTAGCTACGGGCTGTTCCATCCAATGGTTAGCATGCGTACCCGGATTGTACATGGCTAAAATTTCGGCGCTTGCGCCATCGCTATGTAAATGCGTACTTAAAATACCTTGTCCTTCTTTTTCA
>JBJOQA010000134.1:0-5524 GCA_046050225.1 Bacteroidota bacterium
ATGGCAGCAACTTTGTAGAAAACAGTAAGCAAATTGCGAAGCATCTGTTTGATATCTCCAATCATCCAAAAATCAAATCGGGCGAATTATATATCTGCGATTTTCAAAATTTACAATTGGATGGCGAGATGTATAATGCAGTGGGCATTTTTAAATCAGAATCAAAAGAGCCCTATATCACCGTGCAACAACACTCCAAATATTTGGAATTGGGTTACGAAACTGCAGCTATCAATATCAAAAAATTAGATAAAGGTTGCTTGATATTTAATACAGGAGCCGAGGATGGTTACCAAGTATTTGTAATTGACCAAACCAACCGCTCATCAGAAGCGGTTTATTGGGTGGATGAATTTTTAAAATTGAAAGTGCGCAACGACAATTTCAATCAAACCAAAAACGTATTGCAGGTTTATAAAGAATTTGTTACGAAACAAATGGATGAAGAGTTTGATTTGAGCAGAGCCGATAAAATAGATTTATTAAACCGATCAATCAAGTATTTCAAGGATAATGATCAATTTGAATTGGATGATTTTGCCAACGAAGTAATCGCCAATCCACAAGGAATTGAATCGTTTAAAAATTACAAACAACAATACGAAAGTGATTATGAAATGCCGATTGAGGATTCTTTCTCTATCAATGATATTGCGGTTAAAAAGCAGGCGCGCGTTTTTAAGAGTGTGCTAAAATTGGATAAGAATTTTCATATTTATATCCATGGCAACAAGGAAATGATTGAACGTGGATTTGACGACGATAAAAACCTGCACTACTATAAAGTATATTTCCGCGAAGAGCAATAAACTTATACAAACTACAAAAAAGAACCCGGCATCATTTCACATGATTGCCGGGTTTTAATATTGCAGGAAAGAGCAGTGTTACGTTCATCATTGAAGCCCGAATCCTGCATCTTCATGTATTTGAAGTTAGCAATTTTGCGGTGGGACTTAAGCACCGTAATTGCTGTGGGGGAATCGCTTAGAAACGAGTTCCGATACCGATACCAATTACAAATGGATCGATTTTCACATTTTGCAAAGTAGGCAAAGTTGTAGTACCTGATTTTACACCAACATCTGATTTTAAGAATAATTTTTTAATATCGATGTTTAAGTACCAGTTTTTGCTGATGTCGATATCTGCACCTAATTGAGTAGAAAAACCAAAACCATTTTGGTAATCTAAAGCAAAACCATTTTTATCTTTTACTCCATAAAAGAAGGTATAATTGATACCGGCACCAAAGTAAGGTGTAAATCCTTTTGTTGGGATATGGTATTGCAAGTTTAAGGTTGGAGGTAAAAGCCAAACATTACTTAATTCAGTGGTATTCAATTTAACAGTGTGCTTGGTTGTACCCAAAATTAATTCCGCAGCAAAATTTTTGTTGAAGAAATAAGTAAAATCTACTTCAGGAACTACAGATGTAGAAATCTTAACATCTCCTAAACTGTAAGCATTTTTATAACTAACAGATGGAGGAATAGCTGCGATCAAACGTGCGCGAAATTTCCATTTCTTTTCTTGTGTTTTTGTTTGTGCAACAGATGCTAAACTGCAAAGCATCAAAAGGGCAAAAAATAAGTTCTTTTTCATAATCGTGTTTTGTTTTGTTTTTGATCACTGCAAAGAACATACAAGGTTGCCTTCCATTTAATGACGTAAATCACTGTTATACCTGATTCATTTGATAGTTGGTATGGAGCCTGTCACAGACCTTTGTAGGTTGATTTTGCATACAAAAATGGCTTGCAATGAAGCAAGCCATTTTTGTATGCGTTTAAAGCATATTATCCCTTTTTAACCGGCTCTTTGATGAGTTTAAAATAAGTAGCCACAAACTTGCCATTTACCACTTTTCCGGCTACTTCTGCTTTACTTACAGCGTTACAAAAGCCGTCATCCGCATGGGCGTCGCCATGATCATCAATTTTAGTACCTTCTACAAAATAGGCCTTGCCATCAATGCGAACGGCTAAGTCGCAACCTTTTTTGGAGGTTAAACCAAATTGACATTGACCGCAAGCGGCTTCCACCACTTTGTGCGGAGCGGCATTTACAGTGGCTGCCGGCTTAGTTGTTTGCGCAACAACGGTTGAATATGCTTGCAATAAAAACAAGCTTAAAATTGAAACAGTAATTTTTTTCATATTGGTTCAGTTTTTTACCAATCTTTTCTATAATTTCTTTTTACAAATTGATTGGCAGCTTCAAAATTAGTGATTTGCATATTGGGGCCATCCCACATCAACTTAATATTTCTACCCGGATATTTATTCTTTGCCCCTTTTTGTTCATAGTCATAACTACGAATAGCTAAATTACCCATTAAAACAACTTCAGTTAACGGCCCGGCAATACTAAACGGCGAGCTTAACATCTTAGCTTCGCGACTATCATATCCTGCTATACAAGCATTCACCCACTGTGCATAGTGGCCGCCTGCACCTTTTGCAACGCGCTCAATAGTTACCGGTAGTTTAACTTCTTCATTTCTGGATAATGGCAACAATTTAGGATCAGCACCATAGGTACTACACATCATTTTACCTTTTGTACCCACAATAATTACCCCATTACCGCCATCACCCATTTTTTCATTGGGGCCTAATTCTTCCGGACGTTCAGGTTGGATACCGCCATCCATCCAATGCATGGTTAATAATTTGGAACTTCCCGGCATAGCAAATTTAAAATTAACGTGTGATGCAGCCGGAGCACTTTCAGGATTGTAACTGCGCTGAAACGGACCGGTATAAAAAGTACTCACGCTACATTCGGCCGATACCGGATAACCCAAATTCAACACCCGAAACGGTGCTTCAATTAAATGGCATCCCATATCACCCAAAGCCCCGGTACCGTAATCCCACCATCCACGCCAGTTAAACGGCACCAAATTATCCACAAAATCTTTTTGAGGTGCGGTACCTAACCATAAATTCCAATCTAATTCCGAAGGAATATTGGTAGTAGTTTTTGGCCAAGGAATCCCTTGCGGCCATACCGGCCGATCTGTCCATATATAAACTTCCTGTGCTTCGCCAATCAACCCTGCTTGATACCATTCCATCATGGTACGTACGCCATCGCCGGAGGCCCCTTGGTTACCCATTTGCGTAACTAATTTATTCTTTTCAGCCGATATTGTTAGTTGACGTGCTTCATAAATATCATGCGTTAATGGCTTTTGAACATACACATGTTTGCCTAATTCCATTGCTGCCATGGCTTGTACAAAGTGATTATGATCGGGGGTTGACACACAAACCGCATCAATATGCTTGGCTTCTTTTTCCAACATTTTGCGATAGTCTTTATAATAGGGTGCATTCGGAAAACGCTCTCTGCTTTTCTTTGCCTGGCGATCATCTACATCACATAAGAAACCAATTTCGGCATGATTGCTTTTAAACATTTCATGTAAATCGCTCTCCCCTTTTCCTCCAACACCAATACCGGCAATGATTAGTTTATCACTAGGCGCTACATATCCTCGACCTAATACATGGCGCGGAACAATATAAAAGCCCAGCCCCATGGTGAGGGCATTTTTAATAAACTTTCTTCTACTTTCGGAAGCATTCACTTGTTTTTTGGATGACATATGGCGATGTGTTTAGCAGCTTTGAAATTAAGCAAATTGAATCTGAACCAACAATAATTTGTTTGCAATTTTTAAATAAAAAAAGGAGCATGCTTTCGCGATGCTCCTTTCAACATTTTGAGCAGGCAATTACTGTAACAAATTTAAAATGGCAGCCAATATTAAGTTACCCGATCGAACACTCAAACTTTTACGAACTGTAAGCGTTTGCGTATTTTTAAAATGACGATTATAACTCAACGTGCCTGCATCTAAAATCATCATGCCAATACTTGCCGGCAAACCACTACCACCAAATCCATTTAAATTATTGCTAGCGGTTGTAGATCTACCATCACCAAATTGTAAAACAGAATTAATTCCAAAATTGTAAGGGCAATTAATGGTTTGAATTCCTGCATCTAATGGTGGATCTATAAATTGCAACGTTCCTCCGGTAAAACTGAAAGATGTCATTCCTGCAGCAGCGGTAAACAAGGCAGTAGCATTGGATGCAGTGGTAGAAGAAATTCCGGTGTTGCCATCTATTTGAATCAATCCTCCTGTCATACTAAACGTGCTGCCGCTATTCAATTTCAAATTTCCGTTTACACGCAAGTTACCTTTAGTCATTTGAAGGGTACCATATACGTCCAGCATACTTACGGCTTCATCAGGTTCTCCTATCGTAAGTATTTTGGTTGAATCACTAAAGATCAATTTACCGCCGCTACTTATGCGCATAGATCGAATTTGTAAACTTGAGTCAACCGTAATGGTATGTGTGTTTAACACCTCTACACTATCGCAAAAATCTGGCACTACACCTTTACTCCAAATGGCAGGATTATTCCAGTTACCGGTTGCCAAAGAACGATTAACACAACCACTATTGTAAGGCAATCTAATTATAAACATCATGGTATCTTTCCAACCACCAAAATCAAAATAAACTTTTACGGTAGTATCCTTCAAACCGTTTAGCTTATAACTACTCCATTGAATAGCGGTAGTGCTTTGCGGCGTAACTACGATGCCACTATTGCTGATGGCAAGCGGGCTCCAATTATTACTGTATTTTGCTTCAAAGAACGGTATATACGGCTCTCCCATATTAATTTCTACCGTGTCTTCCACTATTCTAAAACCTTGCAACGGCGATAAATTGGTTACAAGCATTTGCATGGTATCTACATGATGGATGGCATCATTTCCGATATCATAAACAGCTTGCACATACATAACTTGATTTCCCGTATAGGCATTGTTTATTCTAAAACTAAAAGTTTGATTTCGCGTATGGGCAATGCTAACCGTATCTTGGTCTTGAAAATACAATTTCACATAAGCGAGATTCAAAGTATCTTTTAGGGTAACCCTTACCGTTAGTAAGCTATCCGAATAAGTATTTAATCCTGTAGCCGGCGTTTCAATTTTTACCTTAGTGGTATCATACACCGTTGAAACCATATTATTGTTAAGCAACCTAGCATTTGACAAAGGCCTAGCCGGATCGGTATTAGCCGGAATTTCATCGGCAAAGAATGTTCCGTTTACATTCGAATTAAGCATATTCAATACATGTTGGCCCACATCCGCACGATCTAAAATGGTTACATGTGAGGCGTCAAAATAAGAACCGGAAGAGTTATAAAACAGATTCACATGCGGTGCAAAAGTATTTTGCCGAGCCGTTTGACTGGCTAATGGTACAATTAAATCCCCTTCTCCCAAAAAGGCAGGAAATCCTTTTTGTTGCCCGTACCATTCCAAAAATGACAGCGCACGTGCAGCTTTATTTAAACCATAAAAACCATTTAAGATTACTTTAGCCGTGCCCGAAGTTTTATCTCGAGCAATATCCAATACATCATCTAATAGCTCCAAGTATTTTTGATAGGGCACGAGCGCCGCTCCGGTTGCCGATAA
>JBJOQA010000135.1:0-4005 GCA_046050225.1 Bacteroidota bacterium
AATGTAAATCTTGTGCAGCCGAATACAACGATCCATTAAATCGACGTCATTATTCTCAAACCAATTCTTGTGCAATATGTGGTATTGAATTATTAGTCTGGGAAGACGGGATTTGGCAAACTAAAAGTACGGAGGCAACCATTACCCGCATTATTGATGCGCTGCAACAACAACAAATAATAGCCATTAAGGGAATTGGCGGTTTCTTATTATGCTGCGATGCACGGCAAGCCGAAACTATTCAGCGTTTGCGGGCGCGCAAAAAAAGACCGGCCAAACCGCTTGCGATTATGTACCCCAATTTGGTTCTTTTGCAACAACAGGTAAAATTATCGCCTGCAGCAAAACATGCCCTATTGAGTGAAGTAGTTCCCATCGTAGTGGCTCCAATTTTACCGGAAGCCGCTAATAGTTTGCCTTTAAATGCTATTGCACCGGGCTTGCATCAATTGGGGGTAATGTTACCCTACACGGGATTGTTTGAATTAATTATGCAACATTGGCAGCAACCTTTGATTGCAACGAGTGCTAATATTTCGGGTTGCCCTATTTTATATACTGAAAAAGATGCGGCATTGGCTTTACCCGCAATTGCCGATTTAATGGTAGGCAATACCCGCCCCATTGAAGTGCCGCAGGATGATAGTGTTATTCGTTTCAGTAAACAAGATCGTCCTATTATTTTACGCAGATCGCGCGGTTTAGCGCCATCTGTTCCAGCATTGCCCAACAAAAAAACAGGTACATTACTTGCCACCGGCGCATTATTAAAAAGCAGTGTGGCCCTTAGTTGTGGCGATTATTATTTTGTGAGTCAATACCTTGGTAATACTTTAGTGTGGGAAGCGCAGCAAACATTTACCAAACTTACAACCCATTTGCTGAAGCTTACCGGCATACAACCGAAAGCGCTTATCAGCGATACCCATCCGGGTTATTTTTCAAATACCTATGCACAAGAATTAGCGCAGCAATATAAAGTACCTATTCAATTTGTTCAACATCATAGAGCGCATGCCGCGGCAATATTGGCCGAACATGATTTATTAGAAACAACCAAAGAAGTACTTTGTGTAATTTGGGATGGAACCGGTTTGGGAGATGATCAACAAATTTGGGGATCGGAATTTTTTGTTTATGCGCACAAAAAACTGAGTCGCGTTGCACATTTGCCTGCATTTTCGGTTTTATCCAATGATCAAATGGCACGCGAACCAAGGTTGTCGGCATTGTCGGTTTTACACGCAGCTAACATAGATGCAGCCTTACTGAAAAACCATTTTACCAACACTGAATGGAATTACTATCAAAAGGCGTTGCAACAAAAAGAGGTTACAGCCACAACTTCGATGGGGCGTTTATTTGATGCCGTTAGTTGTATATTAGGATTATGTGATAAACAACAATTTGAAGGACAAGCAGCCATGTTGCTGGAAGATGTTGCAAATCAATATTGGGTACAACAGCCCGAATTAACACTTGAGCCCTACTCCATTGATTGGGAAAGCAATTTATGGTTAGCTCAATTATTAAATGCCATTATTGAAGATGGCAAACAACAACCGGCAAACAGCATTGCATTTCGTTTTCATGTAACATTGATTTATTGGATAAAGCATATAGCAGCCAAACATCAAATAAATGCCATTGCATGTAGCGGCGGAGTTTGGCAAAATGCATTATTAGTGAGTTTAGCAACCGAAATGATGGCTAATACACATCAACTTCTCTTCCATCAGCATTTTTCTGCCAATGATGAAAATGTGTCGTTTGGCCAATTGGTTTATGCGCAATTTGAACTAGCCTAGCGTGAAAGTATCTGCCCACAACTGACGCCGCTCATACCAAAACCTGATTATTTCGGGTAAAAATCATTTTTTTTAAATAGAATTGGCTAGATATTGCAAACTTGGTATGCCACTAAGGTATAACCTGCCGAACAAAATTGTAGTAACATGAAATTTCTTAGCGAATACCGCGATGCGCATATGGTGGAGCAATATGTGCATGAAATAAAGGCAACGGTAACACGCCCGTGGACGATTATGGAAATATGCGGCGGACAAACCCATAGCTTAGTAAAAAATGGTATTCTTTCGCTGCTACCCGAAGAGGTTCGGATGGTGCATGGGCCCGGTTGTCCTGTATGCGTTACACCCCTGCACCTTATTGATAAGGCCGTGCATTTGGCTACTGTTGAAAAAGTAGTGCTGTGTTCATACGGCGATATGCTTCGCGTACCCGGCAGTAGTAAAAGCTTATTGGAGGCCAAGGCCGAAGGGGCAGATGTACGTATATTATATTCACCCTTAGAAGCAGTGAAATTGGCTGCCGAAAACCCCGATAAGGAAGTGGTGTTTTTTGCGGTTGGCTTTGAAACTACCGCTCCCGCTAATGCACTAAGCGTAATACATGCGCAACAACAGGGCATTACCAATTATTCGATACTTACTTCACACGTATTGGTACCGCCGGCTATTGAAGCCATTGTAGGCGACGAAACCAATGTTGTGCAAGGTTTTTTGGCCGCAGGCCATGTTTGTACCATCATGGGCATGGATGAATACAACCCCATTGTAGAAAAATACAAATTACCCATTGTAGTAACCGGATTTGAACCCGTAGATTTATTGCAAGGTATTTTGATGTTGGTTCGTCAATTAGAAGCCGGCAAATATGAACTCGAAAATCAATACAGCAGAGTGGTGAAGCAGGATGGTAATCCACAAGCACGAAAGGTCATCGAATCTGCTTTTGAGGTGAGCGATCGGGAGTGGCGTGGTATTGGCACTATTCCTAAGAGTGGTTATGAATTGAAACCGGCACTGGCCAAATATGATGCTAACTTGAAATTTAATATTCAAATTCATCATGCGGGGGAGAGTAAAGAATGTATTGCCGGTGAAATTTTAAGAGGTTTAAAAAAACCATTTGAATGTCCGCAATTTGGCAAAGGATGCACCCCGCTCAAACCTTTAGGTGCGCCAATGGTAAGCAGTGAAGGGGCTTGCGCGGCTTATTATCATTTTAGTAATTTGGAACAGTCGATTTAATCATAAAAGATGAAGAAATTTCTAATCATTGCAGGTTTCGTATTTGCATATTTGAACAGCTTCTCACAAAAAGAAAAACAAAGTTTTGGGGTGCTGATTTTAAACAGCACCAACAGTCTTCCTATTTCCGATGCACAAGTTTATCATGAGCGTTTAGGTTTAATAAATAGTACAGACGAAAGCGGTTGGGCTTCCTTACAAAATTTACCTGCGGGCGACATAGAATTACAGGTTTCTTGTGTGGGGTTTGCGGCAACTTCATTTAGAATAAATAAAACAAAAGCACCAACAGCGCTTACCATTAAACTTACTCCTAAAATTAGTTCATTGAGCGAGGTGGTTATCCATGCATCCTCCCGTAAAGGTATTTTTCACACCATCAGTGATTTAGATATTCATGTTCGCCCTATCATTAATTCGCAAGAAGTACTGCGAATTGTTCCGGGTTTATTTATCGGGCAACATGCCGGGGGCGGAAAGGCAGAGCAAATTTTTGTGCGTGGTTTTGATATAGATCATGGTACCGATATTGCCATTACTGTGGATGGTATGCCGGTAAATATGGTAAGCCATGCTCACGGCCAAGGCTATGCCGATTTACATTTCGTGATACCCGAACTCATTCACAAAGTTAACTTTAACAAAGGCCCCTACTTTGCCGACCGAGGAAATTTATCAACAGCCGGATATGTTGAGTTTAGAACAAAAGATTATTTGGAACAAAATTTTGCCAAGGTTGAAGGTGGACAATTTGGTACCTGGCGTGCGGTATCGGCCATTAATTTATTAAAGGCAAATAAACAACAACATAGCTTGTACGTTGCAACCGAAGCTTCTTTTACCAAAGGTTATTTTGAAAATGCACAAGATTTCAGCCGATTTAATGCTGTGTTGAAGTATCATGGAAACCTTAGTGCTAATTCAAAATTAACGATTACCACTTCAGGCTTTA
>JBJOQA010000136.1:0-9549 GCA_046050225.1 Bacteroidota bacterium
GTTGCGGTGAAAGTATGCGGACCTTCATTGGTGGTTTGTGCAGGAAGTGTTACAATCACCGGTGTGGTACATTTTGGTAAATTACCTGTCCAGTTGTAAACACCAGGTGTTCCATTATCTAATTGATAGGTTAAACGGAAACTTGTAATTGTACTATTTCCAGTATTTGCAATTTCTACAGATGGGGTAAAACTACCATTACAATATAAACCGTTTGGATTGATAATTCTAGAAACGGCTAAGTTTGGATCTGGTAGCGTAATTTTATTAAATTCTATATTATCCAAATAGATTGCATTACCATATTTATTGATACACTTGAAGCCGATCACTAAACTTGGTCCTTTGCCACACAAACCTAATTTAATGGTTTCTGATCGCCATTGGGCAGCAGTTGGAACAAAGGTTGCACCGGTAACTAGCGCACCGCCATTGGTAGCCAAATTGTTACCGAATTTGCTATAACCGGTTGACTGCCAGGTTACGCCACAATCTTCTGAATATAACACTTCCAATACATCCCATTCATCAATATTGTTACTATATTTTGCATGTGCAACATTGAACTTTACTTCTAATGAATCAAATCCAGATGTTGAAATGTTTGGAGATACCAAAATGTCTTCTTGACCGGCGCTAGAATAATTATAGCAATCGATACGTGCAGAAGCAGTACCCGGGTTACCGGCGGCGGTAGATCTTACCCATGTAATGTCTCCATCAGGATTATCAACTCTCCAGTTTAAAGGAGGGAAGGTAGTTGCCTGAAAGCTTTCTGCTGCAGTAGGCAAAGTAATTACCGGTAAAATGCGATAAGCAGATCTTAAACTATCATTAGATGGTGTTGCATCCGGTTGTCCGTTTGGATTTACCGTTTTGATTGTTAAAGTGTGCGAACCTGCAGGTGAAACCACGCCATTTAAGGTAAAGTATTCAAATTCAGAAGCATTTAAGTTGCCGGTCCATGTTTGGGTAGCAACCAATACATTATCAATTTTTACTTGTACATCTACCGTTGTTAACGGCTGAACACCATCATTTACAATTAATACAGTAGGACGTAAAGTGTTATCGCAGGTTAAAGCAATGGTACCACATGCAAATCCTCTGCTAGCCGGATTTAAGATTTCTGAAACTCTGGCATTATTATCATTAGGTGTAACGGGTACACAGCCGTCGGATGTTTTTAATGAAGAGCGATATAGGTCAACTGTAGCTTCCATTCTACACATTTGGCTAGGCGTAAACATATATAAACATCCATCATTACTATAGTCCATGTAGTTTTGATACATAAAACCTGGTGCAGAAGCCGAACAGGCATCAGTAGCAACACCACTGAAACAGCCACTGGTAGCACCTGCTTGATTTGGTGTGTCATCTGTACAAGCAGCAGGCAAATCGCCATAACCTAAACGAAAATCACTACCTGAACATGCACCGCCATCATCTCCCCAAATATGGTATAAATAGAAATAGTGACCAGCCTCATGCACGAGTGTAATTCCTTTGTCAAATACACCGGTGATGGTTGGATCGGGGTTATTACAAGTTTCATCTAAAGTTGAAATACCAATACAAACACCTTGCAAATTTGCTGCACCCATATTGGGGAATGTTGCAATTCCTAATAAACCATCGGTAAAATTGGCAACCCATACGTTGAAATATTTGCTACCATCCCATTGATCTAAACCGCCATTAGCAGTTCTTTTTAAATTGTCTACTGTACCTGAAGTGAAATTCGCGGTAGAAACGCGACGCTCAATGCCATTGGTTGCTGTGCCAGTAGGCGTTCTTCTTGCTAAGGCAAAACGAATGTTTGAATGACCGAATAAATTTTTAAAATGATCCGGAATAGATGCACTGTCTGGATTTAATCCGCCAAAACGCATATTTAAAACATCTACCTGACGTTGAATATTACGCTCACTTGCATAAGCCTGATGCGCATTGGTACCTACAACGTGGAATACAATTGGGATAACAATGATAGCATTGTTTCCGGTTGTACCATTTGGGCGAGCTTGCGTATTTGGACGCTGCTGTGCACGTAATCTTAATTGTTCTTCAATTTGTTGCTGCACCTTTTGATCAAAAAGTGGGTCAGCTGCTCTTAACTGAGCTTCATATTCCATCGTTCCACAACGAATGATTTTGCTTTGGTGGTTATGGCCTTTTACATCTGTAACCTGTTGAGCAAGCGATGTGAGCGAAAAAAATGCAGCTCCCATCAATGAGAATAAAATTTTCTTCATCTTTATTTTTTTATGAATCGCATAGAAAGCGAAAAGTTCACAAATTTATGGAATAATTGATAAAATAACCTTTAACAGTTTTATTTGTGTAAAAGTTAAGATCAAATGCGGTGTTTTAACTTGAAGTTGATTTATTTTAATATATAAATACAATGATTAATAAGTAGTAATATTTTTTGATATAAAATTGGATTCACTAAAACTATTTTTTGGGATTGAATTGAAATACGTAACAAACAAATGGAAAGTATTTATAAAGTGTTATTTGTGTAAATAAAAAAGGTCGGAATTAATTCCGACCTTTTTTAAGCTTTTAAAATTTCGTTATTAGTTTTTAATAACTTTTTCAACAATTGTTTTATTACTATAAATCAATTTAAGAATATACATGCCTTTACTAAAGTTAGCAGTGTTTACCCATATTTGTCTTTCAGCATTACCATTGTATCGCTTATCCCATACTAACTGACCGGCAGCATTGTATACTTGTACAGCTTGCAAATCAGTAGGAGGTTGGATGGCGTGGTGATGAATGGTAAAGCTACCATTAAATGGATTCGGATAAATTAGGTATCCTTGGTCTTTTAATTTTTGTGGTAATGTGCGACTAGTGATATTGATATTATCTAACCAGATATTGTTTTGCTTATTTCCTTTTGAAGTAAAATACAATTGGAAATTGCCTGTACCAACCGAAGGAGATAAATGTATGCGAACGTGTTTCCACTCAGCAGCACGCGTTGGCGTATAGTTGTTAATGAAGGTATAGTTAGGATCATTAACAGTTTGCAATTCATTGCCAAATTTCTTCCATACTGAAGTAAAGGTTGCTCCACAATCATTGGTTGCCAAAACTTCAAGTGTATCTAATGGGAATACGGTTGAACCCGGATATTGTTGTCCTGCACGGTACGACAAATCAAAATCAACAAACAATGAGTCAAATGAACTACTATTAATAACGATTGGAGAAATGAAATAATCCAATCCATTTAATCCATTAACAACATTCGCATTATTCATTAAAAGTGCACCGGTTCCTGTACGAGCAGCTCCTGCTTGTAATGAACGATCCCATGAAGTTCCGCCATCAACATTTTGAACACCCCAGTTAGTAGTTGGGAAGCTGCCATTTTCAAAACCTTCAAAAATTGGTGTATTTGCAGGTTCAAAGATTGATATAGTTTTTTTCAAAGTGTCGTTTGACAAAACCTGATCGGTGTTGCCATTTGGATTGGAGGTAAATACGGTTAAGGTATGTGTACCAACCGTACTTGTAGCTGCCGGTAATGATAAAGTTACATTGCCACATTTTGCAAGGGTGCCCGTCCAATTAAATGTTGAAACCGGACCATTATCAATTTGGTAATTCACATTTAGTGTTCTGAGGGTATCCAAACCATCATTACCAAAAGTTACATTAGGTGTAAAGGAATTGGTACATAATGCAGCTGCAGGTTGATTAATCGACCTTACAATTGCGTTTCTGTTTACTGAGGTATAACCAACTACATTGATAGCGTCTACATAGATATTGTTACCAAAATCATTGTATGCTTCAAAACCTATCATTAAACTGTTTAAGTTGCTACCACAGAAACCTTTTAATACCACTTTTTCACTACGCCATTGCGCAGCGGTTGGAATAAAAGAGTTGCCGGTTGTGCCTGAAACAGTTGATAATACAGATCCTCCTTTTGCAAACCCGGTTGGTAACCAGGTAGTGCCACAATCCGGTGAATATAAAATTCTTAAAGAGTCTTGCGATGGCACTAATACATCCGTTCCAAAATATTGTTGATAAGCCACGTTAAAAGTAACTACTAAAGAATCCAATACGCTAGCATCAATTTTTGGTAAACGATAAATATCTCTTTGTCCTACAGTTGTGTAATTATAACAATTGATTCGCATAGATGCATTTCCGGGGTTTCCTGCGGTAGTAGTTCTTTCCCAAGTTGTACCGGTTGGTCCATCTGGGTTAATTAAAGCAGAACCATTAGCTACCGGAAATGCCGTGCCTTGGAAACTTTCTAGATATGGAAGCGTAAGGGCAGGAGCTACCGTAAAGGTTAATGTAGTGGTATCATTAGCCGTTCTTTGATCCGCACCACCATTTGGATTGATGGTAAAAACTTTAAAAGTATGTGTACCGGTACCCACTGTGAAAGATGGGGATAAGGAGATAGTACCTGACGTTCCAAATGTAGGAACTGCCAAACCGGTAATACTATTTAATGAACCCAACGGGGTACCATCTAAAATCATTCCTATTTGTACAGTACGCAAAGTGTCGCTACCAATATTTCTTACCGTTACTTTCGGATGAACCGGAATATTACATAACAAACCGCTGATAGGTTCAATAACTGCTCCAATTGTTGCATCGCGATTTAAAAGTGAAGATGTTGGAGTTACTTGAGCCCAATAAACACCATATCTTGAGTCATTGTCACCCGGACCCACACGTTGTGCAGCATATTCTTGAATTGTCCATAAAGAACCATCCGTAGGATCTAATGCACTATGGCTATAATCACCCCATCTTGCACGTGTACCGCCAAAATCTTTATAATAAGTACTTAAACCAACACGATAAACATTTTCATCGTCCATGGTATTAGGTGCAGTTAAATTGCTGCGGAAGCTATAAGCACAACTTACGCGAGATGTACTAGAAGAAACGGTGTAACCAATAATAACATCTTCATTTTCGTTAGCCTCAATGGCCGGGAAGAAACGATAATTGTTCGGTAAACCGGCACCAATCCGTCCTCTTTGTAAAACGGAACCAAATGAAGCACCGGGTGTTCCATTAAGTTGCCACCATTGAACAGCAACATTGGTGGCAGAAACACCCACGTGATGTGCAGCCCAAATATTACCATTTACCATAACACCCGCACTAATACGAGCATCATTGGTTGCCAAACGGCGTGTTTCGCCTAATTGCTCAGCAACATTGCCGGTTGCGGAAGTCCAAGTTTGAGGACTTGTAGGGAACACTGCTCCCGGAGCTGTGGTATTCCAAACAGCATTAGGAATATTACCGGTAACGGTGCTTAGGCGAATTTGACCACTTCCACCATTCCAGTTTTGAAGAATGTAAAAAGTACCGGGGCTTGGGTTAGTTCCGTAAACAGTAACTGGCAATGGCGCATCACCATCAGCAGATGTTTTTTCCAATAATTGAGCGTTATTTCCAAAGGCAATCGGGCCATTGGCTAAAACATTTGCTTTGTCTATTACAAAAAGGATAGGGCCACTAAAACCACCGGTTGGAAATTTACGTCCAGAAATTACGATCCAACGATTGTCAAATCCAAGATAAGGGTGATCTAAGAAAAAAGAACCGCTCGGTGCATTGGGCGTAAAAGAATAACGAAACCAACCTTGCGTTGGATCACTCGTGTTTGATACTAACAATGCAACACGGTTTCCGTTATTACCACTACAATCAATCGCAGAATAATAAAAACGTTTTGCTACCGGATCAAATTTGATATAAGGATCGCAAGTGTTGGGCACACCTGCAAAAGTTGTGATGGAAACACGACTTAATTCAGCTCCGGTTTTACTGTGGATAATCAAAAAGTCGTTAGTTGCCGTAATAACATGATTAGGTCCAATTGCTCCATGTGTATCCGGCGGAATACCTGTTCCAGGATCTACATAACCTAAGAATGTTTGTGTAGGTAAAGGAGAAGGTGCAAGCGGATTAGATGGGCGTAACGGATTACTAGGTAAGGCCGGACGCAAATTATCCTGCGCTTGTTTTCTAATAATGGCACCCGCAGGTGTTGGTAAATCTACCATGCCTCTCCATCCGCCATCATTTTCTTTTTCGCGGCAGGTTGCGCATCTAGTAAACATTTCAGGATGTGCCTTCTCGAAATTGGCAAGTTGAGTAAAATTGATATACTCAGGTTCAATTGTTTGTGCCTGAGCTTGCCCCAACAAGAAGGTTAAACCCAAAAAAAGATAGAATTTTTTCATCGCAGTGTGTTTTGTAAAAAAGCAGTTTTCTTTTTGATTATACGTCAAATAATAGCCCATTCTTGAATGGGCAGATTTTCAGGTATGCAATATAGATTTTTTGGACTTAAGAAGCTAATAACTTAACAGATAAATTATGAACTTTCGATTTATTTTTATTTACAGCCCAAATTTTTAAAAGATTATTTAAACTTGAGCAAATATCCTAAACAAAATTATTTCAAGTTTTTGTCCTCGTTCATTAATTATCTATCTTCCACCATTATTTCTTATAGAATTATTTAAACATTTAAATCTTGCTTATGAATTTGAAGTTTCGCTTAACATTGATGAGTTTCTTGCAGTTTTTTGTGTGGGGAGCATGGTTAATCACAATTGGTAATTATTGGTTTGGTAATAAGCATTGGAGTGGGACGGAGTTTGGAGAAGTATTTTCTACCCTTGGATTTTCTTCAATTCTGATGCCTGCTTTAACAGGCATTATCGCTGATAAGTGGATTAATGCAGAAAAATTATATGGTGTTTTACATATTTTGGGAGGTATTGCCCTAGCATTTATACCGCAAGTTGACACACCCAAGGCTTTTTATTATGTAATTTTTGCTTCAATGCTTTGTTATATGCCAACTATTGCGCTATCTAATTCAATAGCATATAATATTCTAAAGAGCAATAAATACGATGTGGTAAAAGTTTTTCCTCCGATTAGGGTGTGGGGCACTATTGGTTTTATTGTTGCAATGTGGATTACGAATCTTACCGGAAATAAGGCTTCGGCTAATATGTTTTATATCTCTGCCGTTTCTGCTATTTTATTAGGTCTTTACTCTTTTACCTTACCGGCTTGTAAACCACAAAATTTGATTGATAAAAATGCAAGTTGGGTAAAGAAATTAGGGTTAGATTCCTTCAAACTTTTTGGTAGCTATAAAATGGCATTGTTTTTTATTTTCTCTATGTTTTTAGGCGGCGCTTTACAGTTGACGAATATGTACGGGGATACATTTTTATCTGATTTTGCCAATATGCCCGTATACAAAGATTCTTTTGTGGTAAAATACTCCACTATTATTATGTCGATATCTCAAATCTCAGAAACCTTATTTATTTTGGCAATTCCGTTTTTTCTAAAACGATTTGGCATTAAACAGGTGATGTTGATATCCATGTTAGCTTGGGTACTTCGCTTCGGATTATTTGCCTATGGTAATCCGGTAGATGGATTGTGGATGATTATTGTTTCATGCATAGTTTATGGAATGGCGTTTGATTTCTTTAATATTTCCGGCTCTCTTTTTGTAGAAACAAGCACTGATTCGGTAATTAGATCTAGTGCACAAGGCCTTTTTATGATGATGACCAACGGATTTGGTGCCGTAATGGGCAGTTATGTGAGCGGAATAGTAATTGATGCTTATTTTACACATGATGGCGTAAAGGATTGGCATAATATCTGGCTCAGTTTTTCGATTTATGCCCTAATAATCGCGGCGTTGTTTGCTATTCTATTTAAACACAAACATGAACCTGCGCAGGTTGCCCATATTCAACATTAATATTATGTCTTTTTAGTTCAATGGCCGCTTTGCTTGCAAATCGGCCATTTTTAATTTTAAGCCTTCTAGTACATTGAAAATTATCGGACAAATACTATAATACTGAAACATCGTAAATAGTCTTTTTGAAAATCCGGGTTCATGTAAATGCGGAAATTCTCTACAACCCGAAAATCGGGCAGTGTAAATGGTACATTTTTTTTCAGACAAAAAATGGCAGGGTATCGTATTGATAATCATTCTTCCTGAGCTTCCTACTTCAATATATTTTTCAATAAAATTTGCAGTACTCTCTTCCAAAAAATCTGCAGCAACAGCTATTTCTTGTTCTTCCACATTAATCATAAAAGATCGGCAACAATTTCCACATTGGGTACAGTCAATAGCGGTACTAATTTGTTCATTAAGTTCAAATACGGCCGAATCTAATTGATCGGTATCTAATTCCTTTAGCAAGATTTGAAATTGCTGATTCTCGTTTTCTTTTGCTAAGGCAAGTGATTTAATTTCAATTAAATTAGTAATAAAAGTGCTCAAGCGAATGATTTAGAAAGTAAAATTAGTTGAAGCAAGGTTGAACTTCAAGTTTAATTATGGAGAATTGACTTTGGTTAATTTTAACGCATTTATCGAAATGAGAAATACCTCTGTTTCATCCCAAAACAATTTTGTACCTTTGCGCCCATTTTTAGCATATGATTAATGTAAGTAATGTAACGCTAGCCTATGGCAAGCGCGTTTTGTTTGATGAAGTAAACATCAGTTTTACCAAAGGTAATTGCTACGGTGTAATTGGAGCCAATGGAGCCGGTAAATCTACTTTTTTAAAGATTTTAAGTGGCGAAATTGAACCCAATAAAGGTACTGTTTCTATTACCCCCGGCGAACGTATGGCGGTATTAAAACAAAACCATTTTGAATTTGATGAAGTAACCGTTTTAAATACGGTGCTAATGGGGCATAAGAAAATGTGGGATGTAATGATTGAAAAAGACGCCATCTATTTAAAAGAGGATTTTAGTGAAGAAGATGGATTAAAAGCCGGCCATTTAGAAGCCGAATTTGGTGAAATGGGCGGTTATACCGCAGAGAGTGATGCCGCTACATTATTGAATGAGCTAGGTGTAAAAGATGCTTTACACAGTGCATTGATGAAAGATATAGATGCCAACGTAAAGGTTCGAGTTTTGCTTGCACAAGCTTTGTTTGGCAACCCGGATATTTTATTATTGGATGAACCTACCAATAACTTGGATGTAGAAACAATTAGTTGGTTGGAAAACTTTTTGGCCGACTACGAAAACATCGTGTTGGTAGTGAGCCATGATCGTCACTTTTTAGATGCCGTTTGTACACATGTGGCAGATGTTGATAAGCAAAAAATTAAAGTTTATACCGGTAACTATACCTTCTGGTACGAAAGTTCACAATTGGCTGCTCGTCAGGCTACCGACAAGAACAAAAAAATGGAAGAGAAGAAGAAAGATTTGCTCGACTTTATTGCACGATTTAGCGCAAACGCCTCTAAAAGTAAGCAAGCAACTTCTCGTAAAAAAGCTTTGGATAAATTGGTTTTTGAAGATATTACGCCAAGTAACAGAAAATATCCGGGTATTATATTTAAACCAGATCGTGAAGTAGGTAATCAAATTTTAAATATTGAGGGTTTAAGCAAATCGGTTGACGGAAGACCGCTATTCTCTAATATGAATTTTGATGTAGTAAAAGGACAAAAAATC
>JBJOQA010000137.1:0-8740 GCA_046050225.1 Bacteroidota bacterium
CGGTAACGCCAAATAATCCTTCCGTTTCGGCAGTATTGCCGCAAAAAACAATACCCGGATATTCCATACCGCCTACGTTGGATGCAATATTGGATGCAGCCGGATAAGGATATTCGAACCAGCGCTTACTATAATTTTCAATACTTCCTTTTGTATATTCGGTTGCACGGCTCCAAGCATTATTACCGGCACTTTCAACCGGATAGGCACTCATCGCTAAACTCGTTTTTCCACTCGGAAGATTAATTTTAGCCGCATCCCAAATAAATGATTTAGAAGAAGCCCAAGCAAAATCTCTTGCATTTTGAATTTTAAAATGCCAACTTAAATTTTTGCCGGAAGGACGTGAACTGGAAATTGTTACTTCCTCTGCCGTACGCAACAAAACAGTTGCATCACTTTTTTTAGCTTGTTCTAAACGTTGCTGTTGCGTAACGGTTAAAACCTCTTTTGGATTGAGTAATTCACCACTTCCCAAAACAATATGAGATGAAGGAACGGTTAGTGTTACGTCAAAATCACCATATTCCAAGTAAAACTCACTCGGTCCTAAATAAGGCTCTGCATTCCAACCTTGCACATCATCAAACACACACATGCGTGGATACCATTGGGCAACCGTGAAAATATCACCATTTTTTGTAGATAAGATACCGCAGCGATCGGCACCGTAGGCAGGTAATGTAAAACTAAAATCCATCGCTATTTGCACTACCTCGCCATTTGCACTAACAGGTTTGGCTAAACGTAACTGTAAACGCGTATCTGTTATCACATACTCTGCAGCCTGTTGATTAACTTTTACATTTTTTACTGTAAAACCACCTTCAAAATTACTGCCTGCTTCGCCATATCTACTGCGGCCTTCAACAGGCATTCTTGCTTGACCACGACTATTTTTATTAAATAAATTTTGATCTAAATACAGCCATAAAAATGGCAATTGATGCGGACTGTTGTTTTTATAATTGATTGTTACGGTGCCGCTTATTTCGCGTGTAACATCATTGAGGGTTGCCTGAATTACATAATCGGCCTTGTTTTGCCAATAAGCCGTTCCGGGCTCACCGGTTCCCGCTCGAAGCGTACCACTGGTTTGCGGATAAAACATGGGATTAAACAAATCAAAGGGTTGGTAATTTGTTTTGGGAGTTGTACTTGATTGCGCCCAAGTAACAAACGAAAAACACATTAAAAAAGAGAAGAATAAAAGTCTTTGCATCTTGTAAGTTGATTAGTGCTACAAGATAAATTATTAGCAGCGAATCAAAAACTGTTGAATAGAAAAAGATGAAGATTTTTAAGCAACCAAGGCGATTATTGCCAATCTTTTAACAAATCTCTTGCCTGTTGTTTTGTTACCTCGTCTTCGGCAGTATGATTGGTAATTTGAAGAAGATACTTTAATGTTTGAATGGCTTTTTGTTCTTGATCATTTTTATAATAAGCCTTTGCCAATTCAAAATAATTTAAAATAAATTCATGGGAGTTTTGCGCTGCTTTTTCAAATGCCGAAACTGATGCTGCAAATGAGGATTTGGGCATTCCCCCAAAAAACAATTTAATGGCTGCTCTTTCAAATACATTCAAGTTACTTAACTCATAATGCCATCTACCCAATACATGCCATGCTTTGTAATTATTCGGGTTATATAATAAAGAAGCATCTACATACCGTTTTATTTCTTTAACCGAATTAATTTTATCCTTTCCTTTTTTATTTAAAGTTATACGCCCTAAGGCAATTGCCATCAAACAGTTAGCTTCACTATCTTTAGGATAAAATTTCAAAGCTATACCTGCATAAATTTGGGCTGCATTGTAATAATCTTCACGTGCTTGTGCATTAGGTTGCGATTTTCCTACTCTACTGCATAGTTCAGAGCATTTATTGAGAACGTAAAGATGGTTGGGTTGTAATTTTAAGGCTTCCCTAAATTTATCTAACGCCCCCCTTTCATTTAACAAGGCTTCTTGTTTTTCGGCCTCTTTTATTAGCGTAGCAATATTTTGCGCAAAAAGATCGCAATGCAGTAATAAAACCAAAAGCAGGAGGAATATCAATCTCATGTTATTTGGCTTTAGAATAGCAAACCGTTACCGCACCATTAAAATTTGCGATGGGAGGTTGCAATTTGGTAATTTCAATATGCACTTGCATAATACGTGCATCAAATTCTAATAACGTGTTTGCTATTTCCTCGCTTAGGGTTTCCAATAGCGGAGTGGGGATTTGCATGCGTTGTTCAATTAAAGCATACAAGCTGCTATAATCTACGGTATCTTCTATCCATTTAACATTACTAACGGTAGCGTTTAGTTGCAAATCAACATTCACTTCAAAATCATTGCCGTTGATTTGCTCTGATTCATATAAACCATGATAAGCAAAAAAACGCAACCGTTGTAATTTTATCGTAAACATAATTGGTGAAACTACCGGTAATTTACCGCTTCCTAAATACCATACTCAAATTAATGTAAACCTTTTTCGCTTAAATATCTTTCGGTATCTAAAGCTGCCATACAACCACTACCGGCGGCTGTAACAGCTTGGCGGTAATGCTTATCCTGCACATCTCCTGCAGCAAAAATGCCTTCAATATTGGTTTTGCTGGTACCCGGTATGGTAGTAATATAACCGGCCTCATCCATATTGATAAAATCTTTGAAAATTGCACTATTCGGTTGGTGCCCGATAGCCACAAAAAATGCACTAACAGGCACTTCTTGTGTTTCGTTTGTTTTGGTATTTTTTATTCGCACAAACTCCACTTTCTTTTCTCCCAAAATTTCATCGGTTACACTATTCCAATAGATAGTAATATTTTCGGTTGCCTTCACGCGATCTTGCATTACTTTGCTTGCGCGCATTTCATCTCTTCTCACAATCATATGTACATGCGAACATATTTTGGAAAGATACAATGCTTCTTCGGCAGCCGTATCGCCTGCTCCAACAATGGCTACTTCTTTACCTCTAAAGAAAAAACCGTCGCAAACGGCACAAGCACTAACCCCAAAGCCATTTAATCTTTGTTCACTTTCTAAACCTAACCATTTTGCAGAAGCGCCGGTAGAGATAATAACTGCATCCGCTTCCATCCATTTTTCTTCGTCAATTTGAATTTTAAACGGACGTACAGAGAAATCAACTTTTGTGGCCAATCCATAACGTATATCTGCTCCCATACGGCGCGCTTGATTTTCAAAATGGGTCATCATCTCCGGACCTTGAATACCTTCCGGATAGCCGGGATAGTTTTCTACTTCAGTGGTGATCGTTAATTGTCCGCCAGGTTGAATACCTTGATATAAAACCGGATTTAATCCTGCTCTACTTGCATAAATCGCTGCGGTATAGCCTGCGGGACCGGACCCAATAATTAAACATTTTACTTTTTCTATACTTGCTTGTTCCATACTGAAAATAATTGTAATTGCTAAAATTCAAAGATACTACAAAACCTTAATCCTGCTTCGCCTTATCGAGGTATAATAATGGTTTTAAAATCATTAGCGTAACCATAAAATGCGCCTAAAGCGCCATTGCTGATATTCCCTAATACTTTACCGGGTTGTGAAAATGGATTTCCAATACTTTGAGCTGCAAATTCCCATGTATTCCAAAACCTATAGGTATCGCGATCGATATTGCTTAATTTAAAAGTAACGGTATCTCCTTTTTTAAAATAATTGCTATCAGCTTTGATGGGATTGTTGCGATCAATTCCGGGATCTACCTGCAACGAATAAGTAGTGCCATCAATAATTTGATCATCAAATGTGGAATTTTGTCCCGGTAAAAATGGCTCGCTATTTTTCTTAGTAAAATACCGAATATAGTTACCTAAACCCGGTGGATCGGTTGCTTTCAACATAACGACTACTTTATTGGGATCATCACCTGAATATAAAGTTGGTATTTTCCACCAAAGGGAGTCTATCCTCTTATCTAAAGATGGGATATGAGTGGTAGCCTCATATACCTTTCCATCCACTTCAATTTTTAACTGATATTGTTTATTCAATTCACCCAGAAAGGCAGTCGTACTATTCGACGGATCTAATGTGTAGGCATATAAGTTAAATCCAAGTCCGCTTGGGGTTGATACTTCTCTCAACTGATGCGTTAAACTACCGTTTGAAATTTTCACAACAGCATTATGAATAAAAAGATTATTTAAAATGGCGGCATTTATATTATTAAAGTAATTTAAACTGGTGGTAAGAATAACTACCGGCGGTTGATCATTCTCAATAATCGCATCCACAACCAAAACATCTTCAACTTGATTTAAATTGAGGTCAACATTCTTTTCGCAACCTAGTAAAATAATACAACACCCAACCATTGCTACAACTCCGCGTAGTTTTTGAATATTCATTTTCATCACTATTTTCTTTTTCTTTTTGGAAGGATAATTTGTTGTTGTAAAATTACTGTAGGGTTCTGAGCAAAAAAAATCCCTGTTGATTAAACAGGGATTTTAAGAATAAGTTTAGAATTAACCTAAATAAGCTTTTAACGCGCCGCTATAACGGGCCTTTTGTAAGCGCTTTATGGCTCTTTCTTTAATTTGACGAATGCGCTCTTTGGTTAAATCATATTTTTGACCGATTTGCTCAATGGTAACACCATTTTCACCATCCAATCCAAAATATGCGTTTACGATTTCGGCTTCGCGCGGACTTAAAGATTTTAACACGCGACGAATTTCGTTACGAAGTGAATCATGCATCACATCTTCATCTGTTTCACTGGCACCTTTCAATAAATCGCCCATTGCAACGTCTTCTGCTTCATGCACCGGTGCATCTAATGAAGTATGACGGGTATTGCTTTGGAAAATATTATTGATTTCTGTTTCACTCATTTCGAGTAATTCAGCCAATTCCTCTGTTGATGGTTCTCTTTCGTGTTCTTGCTCAAATGCCATGTACGCTTTATTGGCCTTGTTATAGGTGCCAATTTTATTCTGCGGTAAACGTACTAATCTTCCTTGCTCTGCTAATGCTTGCAAGATAGATTGACGAATCCACCAAACAGCGTAAGAAATGAACTTAAAACCTTTTGTTTCATCGAAACGTTGAGCAGCCTTAATTAAACCAAGATTACCTTCATTAATCAGATCACTTAATGATAAGCCCTGATGTTGGTATTGCTTGGCCACGGATACCACGAAGCGAAGGTTAGCTTGAACGAGTTTGTCAAGCGCACGTTGATCTCCCATCTTGATCTTTTGAGCAAGAATGGTTTCCTCTTCGGGAGTGATCATTGAGATTTTTGAAATTTCCTGCAGATATTTTTCAACCGCTTGTGAATCACGGTTGGTAATCTGGGTTGCGATCTTTAATTGCCTCATTGGTATATTATATTACGTAAATCCTTTTACAGGACAAATTAACGCGAGTATTTGTTGCAGTTAGGTAAAAAAAAGTAGAAAATGCACAAAATCAGTGTGCAAAGGTACTGTTTGTTCACTTCATTTCATACCTAAAACGCAAAGATTTTTCAAGATATTGGGGACAAATAAGCCATCAATTGATAAAATTTGGCTAAGTTTTTGATGAATTTTTAATCAAATAGCTTCCGTTTTATCAATTTTGCATTGATAACGCATTTATGCCACGTTTTAAAATTCGCTCTAAAATAGCTTTTTTTTTATTGCATCGCTTTATGAAATCAGAAGAAAAAACTCAATATTTTGGAGATTTTTCGTTTTCATAAGTGTTTGACGGATACACTATTTATAAGACAAGTACCATACCAAAAGAAATTTAGCAACTACTTTTTTTCTATACAATTGATTATCAATACTTTTTAAAATAACAAAAAGGCCAACATTTTATTTATTGGCCTTTTTCATTCTATTATTTGGAAAAATCTCTCTATTCGAAATAACTCAAATTTGTTTTAGGAGATAAGGTAAGTAAGGTTTCATACATCAATTTAATAGTGTCTTCTACGTCTTTTTTATGTAGCATTTCTACTGTGGTATGCATGTAACGTAAAGGAATAGAAATTAATACACTTGGGCATCCATCATTGGCGTAAGCAAATGAGTCGGTATCGGTTCCCGTACTACGGCTCACCGCATGTAATTGAACCGGAATTTTTGCTTTTTCGGCAACATCCTGTACCAAATTCAATAATTTATTATGAACAGCCGGTCCGTAGGTTAATGATGGACCTTTACCACAAGCAGTATCGCCTTGGATGACTTTAGAAATCATTGGCGTGGTGGTATCGTGCGTAACATCGGTAATGATGGCAATATCCGGTTTAATTCTTCTGGCTATCATTTCAGATCCGCGTAAACCAATTTCTTCTTGAACGGCATTAACCACATAAAGAGCAAATGGCAATTTCTTTTTATTCAAATGCAATAAGCGTGCTACCTCGGCAATCATAAAACCTCCTACCCGATTATCAAATGCACGTCCAATTAAATAATCATAAGCTAATTCTTCATAACCATCTACATAAGTTACAACGGCGCCAATATGGATTCCTAAATCTTCTACTTCCTTTTTATTGGCTGCACCACAATCTAAAAACAAATTATCAACCTTAGGTTGCGTTTCTTTACCATCATTATTAATACGGGTATGAATAGCAGGCCATCCAAATACTGCCTTAACCGGTCCTTTTTTACCATGTATGTTAACACGCATACTTGGCGCAATTTGGTGATCTACACCTCCATTTCTTTTCAAATAAATTAAACCATCGCTGGTAATATAATTAACAAACCAACTAATTTCATCGGCATGCGCCTCAATTACTACTTTAAAAGGAGCTGTTGGGTTAATTACAGCAACAGCAGTACCGTAAGGATCGGTAAAATAAGTGTCGCAATATGGTTTGATATATTCTAACCATAATTTTTGACCACTACTTTCAAATCCGGTAGGTGAAGCATTGTTAATGTATTGCTTCAAAAAATCATACGACTCGTTGGGAATTAATTTTTTAACAGCGGGAGTTTTTACTTTCGACGACTTTGCTTTTTCTTTTGCCTTTGCCATAGTTTGAAAATTTACGATGCAAAGTAACTAAATACTTGTTAATGCCGTGCTGCAGCCAAATAAAATCATCATCCCATCTACCACTACATAGTAAAACCAGAATCCTTTATTGTTTTTTGGTACTATAATTAAGTAAAGTAAGACGGAACAAATGAAAAACTGAATAATCTTTCCTTCAATAGAGTTGGTTATTTGTAATAATAAAACGCTAAACACAATCCAAACTAACCATAAAAATACTTGTAAGTTTTTTGATGAAATTAACGTGGCTATACTGTGTAAACCTCTCACCTCATCAACTGCAATATCTCTTTGATCAAAAAGAATGCAGAGGATGAGCATAAATAAAAAACGTAAACCAAAATAATAAAAAGGAAAAATTTCAACATCAAGCTGTTTCAATGGTAAAACTAGGGTAACCCAAGTCCATGTAAAAGCCAATAAACCGGTTTTTAGTAAACCTAATAGTTTGTGTTGTTGAAGCGAAACGAACGGGGTTAAGGGTAAGCTGTATAATCCGGTAAAAACAATGGCCGGAATTAAAAGTGATGTTGCAATAGGTTGTAAGTAAAGTAAATAAACAGCAATGAAACTCGCTATTACTCCTAGTTTAGCATGACTGCTTATTAATACTCGTTTAGGCCATGATGCTAGTGGTGCAAATTGGGTAGATGCAATAAAACTATGAAGGTTATAACTTGCAAAAGTGGCAGAAAAAACAAATCCGTATACAGTAAAAGCAATCTTGAGGTTCAGCCAAATTGCTGTTTGCCAACATAAAACAACAGCTGCAATGGCTGCAACGGTTGCATGGGCTATTAGAGAATGAAATAGCCGAAAAATGAATTTATTCGTATTGTAAAACAATTACCTCCGATTGAATGGTATCACTTTTATTATTAGCCTTATCTTTTACCATAAATCTAAAATAACAGGTATCGTTTTGGCTACATTTTGGGGCAATCGACAATTGTTCATATCCCCTTATTCCGGAACCATTTGCATAAGTAATAATTAAATCGCCCGAAAACATGGAGGTTAATGGCACATCTGTTGGTAAACTAGTCCAGGATTTAAAATTTCCCAATGCACAATTTTTAGTCACCTTTTCGATATAAATAGAGTCCTGGATATCACCTTCTTTGTCAGAAAGCGTTAAGGTAAGCTTTAATAAACCATCTTTTGGAATGATAGTTCCGTTTGCAGACTTATATTTTAAGGTTGGACGTGTTTCAAAACTATCCTTTCCGCAACCCCAAAACAAGAAAACTATTGCGGCAAGCGTAACGAAGTACTTCATTGTTGTAATTTTGTTGTTCAAATGTAATAATACTAATTGAATACCATTGTTAAAAATAACAGCTTAGCCGAAAAAGTGTTTGCTGTTCAGGAAAAAGATTTTCAAGAAGTTGCCATAGCGGTATTTCAATATCAGTATGTCAGCAATCCGGTTTATCGGCAATATTGTAACTTCTTAAAAGTAAATCCGGCTCAAATAACTTCCATTGCGCAAATACCGTTTTTACCTATTCGTTTTTTTAAATCTCATACGGTTGCTTATGGTGAGCAAACAGCAGCATTGTATTTTGAAAGCAGCGGCACTTCAGGTTCTATAAACAGTAAACACCATATTCATGATATTGCTATTTATGAAACCAGTTTCAATAAAGCGTTATATCATTTTTACGGAGATTTAAGTAACACTTGT
>JBJOQA010000138.1:0-5691 GCA_046050225.1 Bacteroidota bacterium
GATATAATTACCAGAAGCAGAACCTGCAGCAACACGCGCGGTACCATTTATGTTTGATTTTAATGTAAGGTTACCATTTGAAACCAATTGCGCACCATTTGCCACCGTTACGGTTCCAAAAGTATTGGCAGAAGCACCCGCGGTAATATTAAGGGCATTGCCTAAAGTAGTGGTACCTGCATTAACCGTTAAATTTTTGATTGTATTTGCAGCACTGGTAAATAATAAACTGGTAGAAGCATTTGTAACAATACTAGAAGTTGAAGAACTACTGATTGTACCGGTTCCTGTAACTGCACCATTAATGGTAAGAACAAAACCATTTAAATTTAAGGTAGCACCTGCTCCAATTGAAATATTATTAACTGCAACAGAAGAACTTAATGAAGGATAAGGTGTAGCACCTGCTAGAATAACAACATCATTGCTTCCGGCAGGTACGATATTAGCCGACCAGTTACTAGCGGTATTCCAATCGGCAGTACCACTACCATTCCAAGTATTTGTATTTGAAACCACAACAGCTACTACATCAGAAGTTGCCGATCCGCAATCGCCGGTAACTACGCAATAATAATAAGTGGTGCCTATGCTATTGGTTGAAGGCGTATAAGTATTTGTTTGCGCACCATCTGCAGTGCCCAAATTGGTACCACCTGTACTACTGTTAGAGGTGTTAGAAAACCATTGATAAGAGATTGTACCTGCACCTGCGCCAACTAACGATAGGTTAGTAGGATTTTGACCAATAAATAAATTTTGAGAAGCAGGAGCTGCATTAGTTGAAATCGTGGTTGGAACTTTAACTTCCAAATCTTTGGTACTATTTACGTTACAGGTAGATCCTGTTGTTGTTAATGTAAGTGTAATTGTTCCGGTAAATGAAGCAGCCGGTGTATAGGTCGCATTTAAAGTAGTAGCATTAGGTGTAAATGCTCCACCTGCCCCACCATCCGACCAAGTACCTCCGGTTGCAGAGCCACCAACAGAACCTCCCAAGGCAGCGGATGTACCACCTTTACAAATTGCACTTAATGCCGATCCAACATTAACGGATGCGGGTGCTGTAATGGTTACAACTGCCGTTCCACTTGCGGATGCAACACAAGTTGCATCACTAACACCAGTTAAGGCATAGGTTAAACTTGCCACAGAACCGGTTGAAACAGGAACTGTAACAGCGCTATTGGAACCGGCAGTAGTAACGGTTTGAGTAGCACCGCCATTTAATGTATAACTAAATGTGTATGGAGTTGTTCCTCCCGTGCCGGTAAATGTAATATTCTGTGCAACATTCTGACAAATTGTTGCAGTTCCGGCAATTGATCCGGCAGTTGAAGTAGATTTTGCAGTATAAGAATAGTTATTACCACTATTATCGGCATAATTTAATGCTGTATAAGCAATATCAGCTTGCGTTAAAGCTTGAAGTTGCGAAAGCGTAAGTGTTGTGCTAAAAATATAGTAATAAACCACTGCATTATTTGCTTGGGCAGGGATTGTTGCAGTAAAGCCCGTTCCGGTAACGGTGGCCTCCACCATTGTATTCGTGCTAGAAAAATCATTCGTTCCAACGCGATATCTAACATATATTTTCTCCTGAGACGAAGGGGTGGTACTTAGAGAACCACTCACCAAGGCTGTACCATTACAATTAATTTGAACATTCGTTCCGGCTGTGTGCGAAATGGTAACAGGAGCGTTGGTAGTGTATCCAACATAAAATCCGGTACTGGTATAACCCGCATCCTTCAATACAAATGTGTATCTACCGGCGGTGCCCATATTTAAACCCATATCGGTTGACCCTTGAAAGGCAACGCCATTAATTCCATTGATGGCTCCTTGCCCTACCCCGCTAAATACCCATTTATTCGCAAATTGATTGCCACTAGGACCGGAAGTGAAAAGGAATCCATTTCCGCCACCACCGGGCATATTAAGCGGGGTAACATTACCTCCAGAACTTTGAACATTAACGGTAGTTACCCACTGGCCGCGTCCATCGTTTGGATTAGCCACAGTTGTGGATATCTTACGATACTTTAAAACGCGATAATCACTGTTGTTTAAATTGGTAGGCTGACTATACCCATTAATGGAGCCAACCCAGTTTACACCTTCCCCACCAAAAATATTTTGGGACTTCAATTCATTTGGCAATGCAACCGATGCTACGATTAATAGCAATGACCAACCCAAATTTTGAAGCGATAAGGCTTTTAATTGTGAAAATTTGAACATATGCAAACGTTTTAGTTAGAAGAAAAAAAGGTAAAAATTAATTGGTTAAGCAATCTTTATAAAAGGATGGATTTTACAAAATAGCAGCTATCCTGTTTCAAACAAAAAGTGCTTGAATCTGAATGACTTAAATAATATTACATATTTAAATAATGGTTTCATGAATGGCATTCTACTAGCAGGTAATTCAGTAGGATGTATTGGCGTTAATTTGGGAAGTTATCCCCCACAATCGTTTTCGAAACGTGAAGGTAGGAACAAAGTTGATATTATGCTCAAAAAAGAATGAAAAAATAATCAAAAAAAACAGCAAAAGCCTTTATCCTATTGATTTTGAATATAATGTACAATTTACACATTAACAATAATGTAAAAAATACACATTAAACCACTTTTTGTTGTTTACTTTCCTGCAAAAATCAGGAGCGACTCCTTACACAAAAACAATTTGATTGTCTTGAAGCATTGCAGCCCCTCTCATTCGAAGTAAAATATTGGCTACCGTGGCTACGTCTCTTTGGCAATAAGCGGCAATGCGATCTAAATCATTTTCCATCCAAAAAACCTTACCAACCATACTCCCGTCGATATCTCCCTTAGGAGAAGGCACGCCAAAACAAGCTGCTAATAATTTTAAAGAGGTATAATGTTTAAAATCGCCAAAACGCCAAAGCTGGAAGGTATCCAGTACATTTTGCTCCCAAGGTTTTACATTTTGTAAATCCAAACAAGCAGGGATAGGTAGGGCATTAATCAAAAATCGTCTACACAAAAAAGGGATGTCAAATTCGCGGATATTGTGCCCGGCTAAGCACCATTTTTGATGTACAGCTTCCAATTGTTGAAGTGTACTGGCAAAGTTTTGCAATAGCAAATCTTCATCCCGATTTGCAATCGATTTTACCCGAAACTGATATGTTCCTTCTACTTTCTTAAAATAGCCGATGCTAATGCAAACCACTTTCCCAAATTCGGCTAGTATTGCGGCTCTTTGTTGATAAAAATCGGCCGGAGATGTATTTTCCGGTAAAGTACGGGCGGTTTTTTCTTCCCAAAGTTCTTGCCATTCGGGCGACAATTGCGCAAATTCTGCAACATTAGAAACAGTTTCAATATCTATCACCAACAAATGTTCTAAGGGTGTTCGGTGAAGCATAATAATGATTGAATAGGTGAATGAATTAAAGATAGGGATGCTAAAGCGTGGTTATCGCTTAAAGTATTTGCCTAAATGGGGCATGCCGGCCAGTTCCTTTCGTTCAATTTTTGCTAATAGCCACAAATAGAAACTCAACAACAATGCACCTATTGCCATTGATAAAATTGGCGATGTAAACCATGTCGTAATCCCTTTATGGATAAAGAACAACAACAACACAATAACCATGTAGGCGGTTAATTTTTTCCAAGCATAAGGGATACGATAGTGCTTTTGCCCCCACCGATAGGAAACCACCATCATTAAGCCATAACAAGTAAAAGTTGCCCAAGCACAAGCCATATAACCATACTTAGGAATAAAGAGGTAATTAATCAAAATGGTAATTACAACGCCCATTAAAGTTATAATGGCTCCGGCACCGGTCTTGTTACTGAGCTTATACCAAATGCTCAGATTGTAATAAATTCCTAAGAACATATTGGCCAGCAAAAGTATAGGCACAATTGCCAAACCTTCCCAATAACGCGGTCCGATAAAATGTTTCCAAATAGGCATAAATAAAGTAACCATCAAAAACATAATGGTTATTACAATTACAAAAAACTTCATTACGCGTGCATAAGTTTTTTGCGGATCCCTTCCTTCGGCTTGCCGGAAAAAAAACGGCTCTGCTCCCAATCTAAAAGCTTGAATAAACAAGGTGATAAGGATTGATAATTTATAACAAGCATTATAAATACCTACTTGAGCATCGCGATACAATGCATCTCCTTGCCCCCACCATCGAATCATCAAACGATCAAAGGTTTCATTAATCATGCCACCCATACCCGCTATTACAAGTGGCAAAGAATACAAAATCATTCTCATCCACAATTTAAAATCAAACTCAAATCGTATTTGTGTTATCTCTTTGGTTAAAAACAAAAGGGTAATTACAGATTGAACCAAATTAGCCAACAACACATAGGTTATAGGGTTTTGATTGGCATCATAAAAACCGGCCACCCAACTATTGGGATTTGCTGCAACAGTAGTTGAGCAATAGCTGATAAAAAACCAGGTTAGAAAAACATTCACCAATATCCCAACAATTTTTGCGGCGGCATATTTAATTGGCCTTCCCTCTTGACGAAGACGGGCAAACGGGATCACACTCAAGGTATCTATCGCAATGATGCCAATACACAACTGAATAAGGCGTGGATAATCTGTTAACCCGGTAAATCGACCAAATAGCGTTTGATATTGCCAAAGCAAAGCCGCAAACAAAATAGTAGATAAAAACATGGAAATTGCCGCAGTGCTATAAATTTTTGAACTTTGCTCCGATTTGGAAGAAAATCTAAAATAGGCAGTTTCAAAACCATAAGTAAAAAGAACATTCAACAAGGGAATTGCTGCATAAACCAGCGCCATTTTTCCAAAATCGGATGGTTGGATGGCAGCAGCATAGGTAAGATAGGGCGTTAGCAAGTAATTAATCAAACGTGCAGCAATGGAACTTAAGCCATACCACATTGTTTGTCCGGCTAAACTTTTAATGTTACTCAATTATTTTTTTAGTTTAAAGCAAATTTAATCGGATAAATCCTAATATTTTCTTCTATTTGCATTCGGATGTGCAACCCTTTGCATATCTAACAAATCTTAGTAAATAAAATGAAAAGTATGAAAAAGTCGATTGCCATCCTAGTGGCTTTACTCGCAAATATCTGTGTTTTTTCACAAGCGCGCCTTACAACTGCAGAATTTCAAAAAGTGATGCAACCTGCAATTGAAACCGAAATGTTATTTGGTGAAAAAACGATTACCGATGCAGTTGAGGCAAAAATGCAAAAGCTAGGTTATAAAGGAAAAGAGTATAAAGGATATATTGTTTATAAAGGTGTAACAATTCCTGATTTTAAAAATAACACTTACGATCTTTATTTCAAAGCTGCACGTAAAAGCAGAAAGGAAAAAGAAAATAGTTATGTTACCCTTTTGATTTCTACCGGTTATGAAAAATTTGTAGGTGACACTTCTAACAGTGCGGCTATTGAACAAGGCAAGAAGTTCTTAGATAATTTAATGCCGGTAGTTGAAGCGCATGACTTAGAATTACAAATTGCCGATCAAGAATCTGCTACACAAAAGGCAGAAAAGAAACTAACTAACCTCGTTAGTGATGGAGAAGATTTAGTGAAGAAAAAAGAAAAATTGGAAAAAGAAATAGAGGAGAATATCAAGAAAGTAGCCGAACAAAAAGTTGAATTAGAAAATCAAAAACAAATTGGCAACAC
>JBJOQA010000139.1:0-12266 GCA_046050225.1 Bacteroidota bacterium
CTCGTCAAAAGATCAGGTATCGCATCCGCAAAAGAGTTGCAGGTGTTGCCACTAAACCAAGATTAAGCATTTTTAGAAGTAACGCTGATATCTATGCTCAATTGATCAACGACGATAATGGTACAACCATTGCCGCAGCTTCATCTAAGGATAAAGATATTCTCGCTCAAAAAGGTACCAAAACCGAAAAAAGCAAAATGGTTGGTGAAGCAATTGCGCGTAAAGCAACCGAGTTAGGGGTTACCAAAGTGGTTTTTGATAGAGGTGGTTACATTTATCACGGTCGTGTTAAAGCTGTTGCTGATGGCGCGAGAGAAGGTGGATTACAATTCTAATTTCCAAAAATTTTAATAACAACTATACATGTTAAAAGCAAATGATAACAGAGTAAAGGCCGGTGATATTGAGCTGAAAGAGAAAGTGGTGGCCATCAACCGTGTGGTAAAAACAACTAAAGGCGGTCGTGCTTTCAGTTTTTCTGCCCTCGTAGTAGTTGGTAACGGTAAAGGAATCGTTGGACATGGTTTGGGTAAAGCCAAAGAAGTACAAGAAGCGATTACCAAAGGTATTGAAGATGCTAAGAAAAATATGATTAAAGTACCGGTTATGCACGGAACGATCCCTCACGATCAATGGTGCAAAGAAGGTGCTGCTAAAGTATTAATTAAACCAGCTGCTCATGGTACCGGTGTAATTGCCGGAGGTAGCATGCGTGCTGTTTTAGAAAGCGCAGGTGTTACCGACGTTTTGGCAAAGAGTCTTGGATCTGCTAACCCACATAACGTGGTAAAAGCAACTGTAAAAGCTTTGTCTATGTTGCGCGAACCAATCAGCGTTAGCAAAACAAGAAATATCTCTTTGAAGAAAGTATTTAACGGATAATAATAGACCATTAAGGTGGTAACTAACATTGCCCCATTAACGGCCAAATTCTCAAATATGAAGAAAATTAAAATCACCCAGGTTAAGAGTGTTATCGACAGACCTGAGCGCCAGAAAAAAACAATGGCTGCTTTAGGACTTAGAAAAATGAACGCTACAGTTGAAGTGGAAGCTACTCCTCAAATTTTAGGAATGGTTACCAAAGTGAATCACCTTGTAAAGGTAGTGGAAGCTTAATCAACAAGCATTGCTTTTGCAATGAAGTGTTTTAAAACTATTTAATCAACAGCGAGGGGAGATACCCCGTAAGTTAAAAATCAAAACAACATGAATCTGCATTCATTACAACCTGCAAAAGGTTCTACACACAGAGAAAAAAGATTAGGTCGCGGTGAAGCGAGTGGTAAAGGTGGTACTTCTACCAAAGGTAACAAAGGTGGTCAAAGTCGTGCCGGTTACAAAAGCAAACCAGCTTTTGAAGGTGGTCAGATGCCTATCCAACGTCGTGTTCCAAAACGTGGCTTTAAAAATAACAATCGCGTAGAATTTAAAGTATTAAATATCGGCCAAGCTGATCAATATGCTGAAAAATACGCAATTACTGAATTTACACCTGAAACACTTTACGTAAACGGTTTGATTGGTCAAACTGATGTTGTAAAATTATTGGGTAACGGAGAAATTAAAGGTAAATTTACTTTCCGTGTACATGCTGCTAGCGTTGCTGCTATTGCTGCTGTTGAAGGTGCAGGCGGAACAGTAGAGATTGTAAAATAATTTAGTGATATTTGCAGACGCATTCCTGCTTGCCCTTAGTTGGCAGGTATGAAAAGCGTCTTTTTTGCTTTTAAACATCATTCTTAAATCATTTAGGTCAGTGAAAAAATTCATTCAAACGCTTAAGAATATCTGGAGTATTGAGGAACTGCGGAAGAAGATCGTATACACCCTTGCGCTCATTTTCATCTACCGCGTAGGTTCTTTTATCGTGTTACCAGGTATTGATCCGGGTAAGTTGTCCAATCTGGCCGATAGTACCAAATCCGGTATGTTGGGTTTATTGGATGCATTTGTAGGCGGTGCTTTTCATAAAGCTTCCATCTTTGCTTTAGGTATTATGCCATATATCTCTGCTTCTATCTTCATGCAATTGATGACCATCTTGGTTCCTCAAATGCAAAAAATTCAAAAAGAAGGTGAAAGTGGCAGAAAGAAAATTAATCAGTGGACACGTTATTTGACTGTTATTGTAACAGCTTTCCAAGCCGCTGCTTATATCGGTTATTTAAAAAGTCCGGGAAATGTAGAAGCATTAATACCTGCTTACAGCGATTTCTTTGTTTATTCTACTGTAATCATCTTAACTGTAGGTACATTATTTGTAATGTGGTTGGGTGAAAAAATTACAGATAAAGGTTTAGGAAACGGTACTTCTATTATCATCATGATGGGTATCTTAGCTCGTTTGCCGGAATCTTTCTTGCAAGAATGGGGTTCAAGATTTACACGTGGTGGAGGTGGTATCCTTATTTTCTTAATTGAAATTGCATTCTTAGTTGCCATCATCATGGGCTTGGTTATGTTAATTCAAGGTACCCGTCGTGTTCCTGTTAACTATGCAAAGCAAATCATTGGCAATCGTCAATTAGGTGGTGCACGTAACTTCTTACCATTAAAAGTGAATGCATCAGGTGTTATGCCAATCATCTTTGCGCAAGCAATTTTGTTCTTGCCTACCATCTTTACTAGTTTTACCGGTGCCGGATGGGCAAGATATTTTACTGATCATACCAATGTAGTTTACATGATTGTTTACTCAGTTTGTGTAATTGCATTTACCTTCTTATACACTGCTTTGATTTTTAATCCAAAGCAAATGGCTGAAGATTTAAAACGTAATAATGGCTTTATTCCTGGCGTAAAACCAGGCCAGCCAACAGCTGATTATATTGGTACAATTATGGACCGCATTACCTTACCGGGCGCTATTTTGTTAGCTTTCGTAGGTATTTTACCGGGTATCTTCCAATTGGTATTTGGAACCCAACAAGCTTTTGCAACTTTCTACGGCGGAACCTCCTTATTAATTATGGTAGGTGTTATCTTAGATACCTTGCAACAAATCGAAACCCAATTATTAATGCGTCAATACGATGGATTAATGAGCAGTGGTCGTGTTCAAGGTCGCCAAGCAGTAGCAAGTGGCATGTAATCATTCATAACACAACGTATTGATGAATAGAACCCCGGCCGTTGTGTCGGGGTTTATTTTAAGATATAACCGAAACTTTTTTAAGATGATTCATATAAAATCAGATGCAGAGGTTGAACTGATGCGTATTAGTAGTCAGCTAGTAAGTAAAACGTTGGCGATGGTAGCTGCTAGTATTAAACCGGGTATGAGTACGTTGGCCATCGATCAATTGGCAGAACAATTTATACGCGATCATGGCGCTACGCCTTCCTTTAAAGGCTATGGTCATCCGGCCTTTCCATATACTTGTTGCATTTCTGTAAATGATGCCGTCGTTCACGGTTTTCCAACAGATGCTCCGATAAAAGATGGCGACATTGTTTCTGTGGATGTTGGTGTATTTAAAAACGGATTTCATGGAGATAGCGCTTATACATTTGCAGTAGGAACCATAGATGATGAAACCAAAAAATTACTCTATGTTACCAAGCGTTCGCTTTATTTAGGCATTGAAAAAGCAGTACATGGTAATCGTGTGGGAGATATCTCTTTTGCCGTTCAAAATTATACCGAGCGTGAAAATGGTTATGGTGTTGTAAGGGAATTAGTGGGGCATGGCTTGGGAAGAAACTTACATGAAGATCCGCAAGTTCCAAATTATGGTAAAAGAGGTTCTGGTGGTAAATTAAGAGATGGAATGGTAATCGCCATCGAGCCCATGATTAATATGGGTACCAGAAATATTTATCATGATAAAGATGGTTGGACCATCCGCACCGAAGATGGAAAACCTGCCGCACACTACGAACATACGCTTTGTGTAAGGAAAAATAAGGCGGATATTTTATCATCCTTTACAGAGATCGAAGCTGCAGAAAAAGCCAATCCGGAGTTGTGTTGGGATTACAATGGTTTATAATAAACTACTTAATTAATCCTGATCTTGCTCAGGGTAACTAACTATAATTGAATGATCAAAAGGAACCTTTAATTGGTAGCCTACATTTTCATCTAATTCATCCGCCAGGGTATCAATACCATAGCGGATTTTTTTTGGATCATCATATACAAAAGTTCCAAATAGTCGATCCCAAATGGCAAAGCTATTGGCATAATTTTTATCTGTCCAAGGGCGTTGATAATGATGATGAAATTTGTGCATATTGGGTGAAACAAAAACAATACTAATCAACTTGTCGAGCCAAAGCGGTAAGGCAATATTAGCGTGGTTGAAATACGTAAATAAGGCTTGAAAACTGCGATGCATAAAATACAAAGCTGCCGGAACGCCCATTAGCATAATACCTACAATTGTAAAGGTTTCTCTAATAATCCACTCGCCGGGATGATGCCTAGTGCCGGTACTTACATCTACATGCGTATCGCTATGATGCACCACATGAAAACGCCAAAATGGCTTTACTTGATGCATTAAATAATGCGGAATATATTGCGCAAATAAATCCATCACAAAGAGTGTTAACAATACTTTCGCCCAAATGGAGAAGTTGCCCATATTCATTAAACCCCATTGATGCAGGGCAACCCATTGGCATACTTTCATCGTTAGTAATCCTAGCAAAATGTTGAGAATGAGCGAAGTTGCCAAGAATACCAAATTAACACCGGTATGTTTGATTTTATGATAGCGTTGATCAAACTGAAAAAGTGGAATCACATATTCTAACAACCAAAAAAATATTAGGGGTGTTATTACGGTAAGTAATCGCTGTCCGGTAGAGATATGATCCCAGAAGTAAATGAATTTTTCCATGTTGGCAATTTCGTTGGCAAAAGGTACAACAATTAAAAAAATGCTGTCGCATATCACTAAAAAAAAATGAGCAAAAGGCTTAAATGGGATTTTTTTTTCTACCTATTTTGGGGTATTCTTTGCGTTGCTAATTTTTACAACCCTTGCCTGTATTGAGTTGTACTAAATTGAAGTTTTGTAATTCGTAAAGGCTGATAATTTATATTCAAATTGTTTTTATTTTTATCATTATAGCCAGTCCGCAAAATTTGTTGTTCCAAGACTTTCGAAAAGCCACTCCATTAATCGCCCAATATATTACATCGGCTGTAAGCCAGAACTAACTATTTATCATCATGATTACTCGCATTTTCAATCGGTTTGGAAAAGGTGTGCCCTTTGTAATCCAATTTTTGTTGCTTTTGTTACCGTTAACGGCTATCTGTCAAACACCTCTTAATGATGACTGTGCAAATGCCGGTATCATTCAAATTGGCAATGGCGGATATGGCATTGGAACCTTTAGTTCGGATACCGTGAATATGCAAAATGCGACTGTACAAACCGGGGAAAATTTTGCCTCGGCTATATTGGTCGCAGGTTTAGATAAAAAGTCTGTTTGGTTCAAATTCTCCCTTCCTACGATGCGCTCCATACGGGTAATATTGTCGCAACCCGGAACGGATATTGCTGCTGGCGATGTAGGGTTTGCTGTTTATAAATCAAATGCATGTTTACCGCCATTAACAGACATAAGTAACAAATTAACTCCTATTGCAACTTATGGCAATACCTTTCACCCTTGTACTGATGCAGGTGAATATTGGGTGCAAGTTAGTTCTAAAGCACTTGCAAATGGGCCCATTATTGTGCAGGTAGATGTACAGTATACCGCTGCTTTATATGACCGACCTGCACAGCCTTACGACTTTGGTGTAATGGGGTTGTATACTCGGTATGTTAATTTAGGTACAGAGTGCCATTCCATTGAAAATTCCACTGAAATCTGCAATGGTTTTGCGAATCAACAAGAATATCAAAAAAGTGCATGGTTTACCTTTACGACGCCATCATATTTTGATTATTTTTCAATTTTATTAAGTAGTACCGGTGGGTACTTCCCTTCCACCTATACATCTGAACAAAGTTTCGGTTATACCCTCTATAAGGGTAATGTTGCGTTAAACAATTTTCAAACTTTGCCGGTAATAGATGGCTGTGATTCGCTTTCTACCAATGGATATTATGCCGCTTACAAAATGTATAGATGCGATGAATTGGATACCGGCACAACCTATTCAATTCAACTATTTTTTAAGAAGGATTTTAAGGATGATATCCGCGTTGGATTAGTTTTAGGAGGAAGCAGGCCAACACGCTCACCTGAACCAACTACGGCAAGCGTAACAGGCGTCAATGCTATGGGGGTATTAAATGCCTCAGCAAATGGTACGTTAAATCGGGTAACGGATGTTTTAGCTTGTAATAGCAGATTCACCAATCGAAGTTGCAGTAATGCCATGCCTGATACCGGTGTAATCATCAGTGGAATTCGATATAATTTAAATTCATTTTTCTCCTTTTCTTTACGATCAACAAGTGCCGTTTATTTTTATGCAACCAATACCCAGTGTGGTTCTTATTTACGTGGCCGCATTTTTAAACAGGCATTAACGGCCAACTGTGGCGACTTGGATATGTCAAATTTGATTGGTGAGTTTGACAGAGCCTCAACGCTCAATGTTGATTGTTTACCTCAAGGGGATTATGTTATTCAAATACTAGGTACTGATTCTATAATGCCTTATTATTATTTTAATTATGGCACCGTTACAAATAATAATGAACAATGTTTAGCTAATAATTTAGGAACGGAGTTCCGATTAGATTTAACTGTTTACGAACGAAACGAATCCAATCATTTCACTTTGGGCACCGCGGGCGCTTTTGATTCAATAAATGTAGTAAACGGTATTTGGGAACCGATTCAAATAGGAGGTAGTTATTTATCCCAAATTGATACATTAGGCTGTGCGAATACTTTACGACCGGCTGATACAACCTGCAACCCCAATAATACCAAAGTAATTTACAGGCAGTTTAATGTAGCAGATTCCGGAATTATAAATTTCACCCAATTAAATTACCCTTTAACCTTTCGTTTATATGAGGGGAATGCTTCAGATTTAAGTTTAGCGCAAAATATTTTTAATTTCCCTGATTCCGTTAGAGGGTTAACACCGCGTACCAATTGTTGGGATGCCTATATTGGATGCGGGGGTAAAAGAGTGTGTATGTTGCCTGGCGCGTATACATTTGCCAGCTTTGGAAGTTCGGCCAATATAGGTGCAACCGATAGAATTGGATTCAACTATTTTAATCTTACTGCTAAACATGTTGCTCCGGAGCTGGCTCAAGACATGGGCAGTATCTTAGATTCATTGCCAAGTGCAGGAGGTAATATTATATCAGATACCGATTTTTGGACTTGTAAGGATAATGCTGATACTATTAATGGCTATGCCCCCCTTCTCATTCAAAGCATGCCTGCTACCAAGGCAATTTATCGCCAATTTTATTTAAAAGAACCGGCCTTGGTTTCTATTTCAGAAGTGTATAGTAACTACTGTGATAATTATGCCTATGGTCTTAAAACACTCTTTAAGGGGAAAGCGACGGAAAGGCCAGATACTTTAGTTCCTGTTGGAGGTCAATGGACCGCCTTTCATAATGCTGCCACTACTAATGGTTGTTCACCCCTTGATTCCGGTTGGTATACCGTTGTAAGTTATGCAAGTGGACCATCTTATGAAAAGCCTTTTCAAGCACTAAACCAATATGGCTATAGTAGTTATGTTGGGTATTTTGATCGTTTCCAAATTTCTATTACACCTACCTGCAAAGGTCCGCAATATAATCGTCCACACAAGGCTTCTATTGATACCGTAACTCATCAACCCTATTTAGTACAATGGGGCAACCGGGTTGGCCATACCGCAGCTTATCCCAAAACAGATACTACTATTATTCTTGCCACCGAAAGATTTAATTGTACCATCGATACGCCGTTTGCAAGCCATCCTATTAAAACCTATGCATCAAATTTTAATCGTGTAGCGTATTATGTGTTTAAAACTACACAAGAAGCCTACGTGCAAATTAATACCAGTAATTACGCAGCTGTTTTATTTAATAGAGATGTAAGGGTTGATTCAAATTTGTTTACCTCTCTTACACCTATTCAACCCTGCCTGCAATCACAGGGCTACATCAAAATCTGTAAAATGCAGCCGGGTGTTTATACACTCGTAATTTTTGCCGGAGATAATAACTCATGCGGATCGGTAACCCCTGATATTTATATCGATAAAATTGGCTACTCGCGTTTTGATTTTGCAAAAAATGCCTACGACTTTGGTATTGTACCTCCTGATAGTGTGTATCATTACGGTAAAGTAGGTGATGTAAACCCATTGGATGCCGGGCGTAAACCGAGTAATGACTTTTTCTATTGTACTACAGGTGCATTTAATTCTGACCCGGCAGATGCCTCTTGCGGTACAGTGATAAATCCCAATATTTATAATACTCGACTCAATAATCGCTTGTATGATTCCAGTTTTTTACCATCGTATGGAACAATTTCTCGTCGCAATCTTTGGTACACTTTTGTAATTAATCAACCGGGGTGGGTAAAAGTAAAAGTGGATCCGAAAACACTTGGGAAAGGCTATCAATACAAATTCTCAGTTTACAAAAGCAATGTAAATGGTACGTTACCGTTTAGTACTGTGCAAAGTACCGGACAAATTGATTCAACCCTTGCTCAAGGCCTAACACATATTGGTACAAATTACTCTTATTATTATTGTTCTGGTGCAAGTAATGTGGTAAGTTTTTATCGAGATCCTTGTAATAATTCAACAGAGCGTTATTACATCGTTGTTGAAAATGTAAATTCCTATCCATACGACTTTCCTGGACTTAAACCCAACAGTCAGGCTGAGGTGGCGATATTGGTAGATTCAATGACCTTTCCTTTGCCCAAGTTTGATCACTATTATCAAGCGAATAATTTAGGCGCAATAAATAATAATGCTATTTATCGTGGTGTAACAGATAACTTTTCTTGTGCAACCAGAGATGCTACCGATCCCACTTATGCTTACGGAAGTTCTGCCAACAAAACGCTTTGGTATAAATTCACCACCAACCTTAGCGGATATGTTAAGTATCGATCTTGGGCCAATGGAGCAAATGATTTTTACCAATATCAAATTCAATTATTTAAACAAATCATTCCGGGAGATTCTACCAGTACCGGACTGGCTATTCAAAATACCGGGGGTAACTATATTTATGATAATTCCACCGGAAATTATTGGGCTAATACTTGTGTGAGTCCGGGTACTTATTATATTCTGTTAACGGGGTATAGTAAATTGAACGAATACGTTTATCCAGAAGTGCAAATTGTAGAACAGTTTGGTGATTATTGTAGTAAACCGGTTGCTGTTCAATTAAATGGCCCCTCTGCGGTTTCCACATCTTTAATCGTTAACTGTCATACCATTGGCACCGACTATGGTGAATTTGGCCCTCAATTAACTTGTCCGGCAGGCGCCAATACATCCGATTATAAAAGTTCCTGGTTTCGCTTAGATATTGGCGGTACTGATGTGTTGGATGTAACGGCATTCTTGGTTGAAAATACCAACGCATCTTCCACAGATATTAAATACCGTTTAATGAATGGAAATTGTGGCGCCATGCAAGAGCAAAGTTGTGTATTAGATGCACTTACCCAAAACACTTATCAGTGCTTGTTGCCGGGTCAAAGCTATTATGTTCAAGTGTTTACGCCGGTTATTAAAAATGGGGCAGCGGTTAACGGTGAAATTGAATTGCGCCTCTCGGCAATAAAACATACCGATACTTGTGCGCCATTAACTAGCTGTTTAGCTACTGCAAACTTTACCACCGTGTTTGATTGCACCACCGATCGCTCAGTACGTTTTGTGAACTTCTCCACTTACGGAACATCCATTACCTATAATTGGTCGTTTGGTTATAACAACCAAACCTCAACTGCTGTATCACCTAGTTTCTTATATCCTAGCAGTGCCATTGATAGAAGTTACTCGGTTAAATTAGTTGTGTTTAATAGTAGTTGCGGTAAGTATGATTCAGTTACTAGAGTAATCACTATTCCGGGAAGACCGGTGGTTAATTTAGGAAGTGATATTAGGCAGTGTAACGGTTTACCCTACACGCTAAATGCCACGTCGCATCCTAGTGCAACTTATTTATGGCAAAACGGTAGTACGAATCCTACTTTCCAAGCTACAACTCCGGGCCAAAATCAGTATTACGTGCAGGTAAATTATAATAATTGTATTTCTCGTGATACGATCAATGTGATGATTAACCCTATCATCAAACGTCCTAATCAAAGTTTAGTACTTTGCAATCTTACCGATTCTGTTTATTTGGACGCTGCGCGTGGTTATGGAGAAACCTATACATGGGTGAACGGGAAAACCACATCCGGTATTTATGTAAAAACTCCGGGTACCTATTGGGTTAGTATTCGTTATCAAAATTGTGTAGTACGTGATAGCTTTATCGTTAATACCGCTTCCGCTGTAGCACCTTTAGGAAACGACACCACGGTATGCTTGGCTTTAGGTGCATATACCTTAAATGCTACCATCACGGGAGCAATAGGATACACCTGGAAAAATGGAACCACCAACGCCACGCTTGGCGTTACCACAGCCGGCATATTTTGGGTAGATATTCGATTCCCTAATTGTACGGTAAGAGATAGTGTAACCATCAGAAATTTCCCCGCACCAACTATCCAAAATTATCCTGCAACTATATGTAACGGTTATACCTACACGACGCCTTGGAATACGGTTTTAAATACCGCCGGTACTTATAGAGACACTTTGCGTTATGTTGGTGGTTGCGATAGTGTTTATCGTATAGTAGTTCTTACCGTTCGGGCAAAACCAAATTTGGGCGTTGATAAAACAGCACGCATTTGTAACGGATTTAGTTTTAACCTGAATAGCTTATATGTTACTACCAATCTAAATCCGGTTTGGACGATTGGCGGGAATACCGTCACCAATCCCACAGCAGTAAATGTTTCCGGTATTTATCAATTGATTGTTACCAATAGTTTTGGGTGCACCGATACGGCCTTGGTTTCATTAAGTGTAGATGCTCGCCCGAACTTAGGTAATGATCAATTACAAGAAATTTGTCCCGGATTTACCACCAATTTGCCTGCCTTATTTACAACAACTGGCTTAACCAGCAATTGGACATTAGGATCAAGTGTTGTTTCAAATCCGGCTGCAGTGGGGATTGCGGGAAGTTATCAATTAATCGCAACCAATCCTGCAGGATGCAAGGATACGGCATTGGTGAATGTTAACATGTTGCCCAAGCCGGCATTGGGCGGCGATAGAAATGTTCGTATCTGTCCGGGTTTTGCAACCGATTTAACTGTGCTGTATAATACAACAGGCTTAACAACAAGTTGGACAAAAGCAGGTGCGGTCGTAGCCAATCCATCCCAAATAGATAGTGCAGGTGTTTATCAACTCATTGTAGTTAATAACTCCGGCTGCGCCGATACCGCATTGGTTAACGTTGCCTTTTATATTAAACCGAACCTTGGGCCCGATGTTCAAATCAATCAATGTACAGGCACCTACGTTAATTTAAATACTCTTTACAGCACAACAGGTCTAACGGCAAGTTGGACAATCGCCACTTTGCCGGTGAACAATCCGCAACAAATTGCCATTGCCGGAAATTATGAAATTCAAGTTAGCAATGCTTCCGGTTGTAGAGATACTGCCCTAGCTGCTATCTTCTTTTATCCTAAACCAAATATCGGTAATGATACCGCTGTTTACATATGCCCGGGTTTTGCAACTAGTTTAAGTTCCTTATACGATACCACTAATTTGCAGGCAAGTTGGACAAAGAACGGGCAAACTATTTCAGATTCATCAAATGTGAGTTTGCCGGGCAGTTATCAAATCATTGTAACCAATCGTTTTGGTTGTACCGATACGGCTGTCGTGCAAGTAATTTTATATTCTAAACCTAATTTAGGCGCAGATGTAGCTGCAGCAATTTGTCCGGGCTTTACGATTGATATCAATACTTTGTATAATCTCAATACTTGGTCTTATTCTTGGACAAAAAATAATACTCCTGTAATTAACCCACAAGCAATCGGCGATTCGGGTGTTTATCAATTAATCGTCACAAATTTGGATGGATGTAAGGATACTGCTATAACAGCTATACGATTATATCCAAAACCAACATTGGGCAATGATACCACCTTGCGCACTTGTTCGTGGTTTGCAGTAAATCTTACACAACCTTATAATTTAACCGGCCTATCGG
>JBJOQA010000140.1:0-3118 GCA_046050225.1 Bacteroidota bacterium
TAAAAGAGTTATGTTGGACGTATGAATTATCTGTTGGCAATATCATTCAAAAACCAATGGATGGATTAGTAAAATTTCATAGTTCTTAAAGATTTAGGTTTAACCTATTATGGCATTACAAAAAGTTACAGAATCAAATTCTAAATACCGGCATCTCGAAAAGATGCCGGTATTGCAATTAATACAACATATCAATGATGAGGATCAGTTGGTTCCGCTAGCGGTTCAAACACAGTTGCCCCAAATTGCTGCTTTAATTGAAATGATAGCTCAAAAAATGAAAATAGGCGGAAGGCTATTTTACGTTGGTGCCGGAACCAGCGGGCGTTTAGGTGTGTTGGATGCCAGCGAATGTGTGCCTACTTTTGGAATTGAACCAGGTAGGGTAGTTGGCTTAATTGCCGGAGGGGATATTGCATTACGTCAACCCGTAGAACATGCCGAAGACCAAGAAGCTGCAGGCTGGAACGATTTATTGCAACATCAAATAAATACAAATGATGTGGTGGTGGGCATCGCTTCCAGTGGCACTACGCCTTATGTGTTAGGCGCATTAAAGGGATGCCAAAACGCAGGTGTAACAACTGGCTCGATTTCTTGTAATCCCGAAAGTATTATCAGTCAATTTGCAAATTATCCTATAGAAGTAATTGTTGGCCCCGAAGTGGTTACAGGCAGTACGCGCATGAAAAGCGGTACCGCACAAAAAATGGTACTAAACATGATTAGCACCGGTGTTATGGTGCAACTAGGGAGAGTGGTAGATTCAAAAATGGTGCATATGCAATTGTCCAATGATAAACTCATTGAACGTGGCGCCAAAATGATTTGTGAAAAGTTCACTCACTTGTCTGTTGAAGAGGCAAAACAGCTATTATTGACCTACGGTTCAGTAAATCAAGTTTTTGAAAAATACCAACCATAAAATAATTTTGTCTGATAGGGGCATTTTACATAATTTACAAGCTAACTTTAATCAAAACACTACTTATATGAAAAGAAAAATTTTACTTTCTGCTACTTTGCTTTCTTCGGTAATTTTTTCACAGGCACAAGATGCCAACCGCACTTTTGCCATCACTGGTCAGGCCAACAATAAATTTTTGTGGGCGGATATAAAGGAGGTAGATATTGCAACAGGTAAAATTCTGGGTTCATTATTTGAGTCTGAAAAAACTACCTACAAAATCAGCATGCAGGATGCTAATGAAAAAATTAGCGAACAAGAATTGAAACCAACAAGTTTTGGCGTTGCTGCTGCTGCCTATGATGCAAGAACCAATCGATTATTTTTTGCCCCAATGCATATTTCGGATATACGTTTCTTAGATTTAAACAAACGTTCGCCTGAGTTTACCATTGTTAAGCGCAATGTAATTGCCGCGCCGGCAAACCGTCCTTATCAACCGGAAGAAAACCATATAACACGTATGGTGATTGCTGCTGATGGTTATGGTTATGCAATTACCAACGATGGCAATCATTTTATTCGTTTTACCACCGGTCGTAAGCCTGTGGTTGAAGATTTGGGTCCATTGGTAGATGCTGAAAGTAACAAGGGTATTTCCATCCATAATAAATGTACTTCTTGGGGTGGCGATATTGTTGCCGACGCTTTGGGGAAATTAGTGATAGTTTCTGCAAGTCACAATGTATTTTCAATCGATATTAATACCCGTGTTGTAACACATACCGGTACGATTACCGGCCTTACGCCAAATTTCACCACCAATGGTGCAGTAGTTGATGCTGACGGTGCATTGGTAGTAAGCAGTGCAAATGTGTTTGAAGGATTGTATAAAGTGAATATGACGGATTTAAAAGCAACACCAATTGCAGCTTCAGATAAATCGTTTAATGCTTCAGATTTGGCAAATGCCAATATGTTGAATCAGAAAAAAGCCGATGATCAAATTAAGTTTGATTTGAGTAATAGCAAATTGCCTGCTTTTGAAATCATTGGCGATACACGTGTGTTCCCGAATCCAATCACCAATGAGCAATTCAATATTTCATTTGAAGGTATGAAGGCCGGCAATTACACCATTCAGTTTTCTGATTTAGCAGGTCGTGCGTTACAACAAAAATCAGTAACGATCACGGGTAAACAAGTTGAATCGTTTAAATTAAATAGCAAAATCGCTAAAGGAATGTATTTGGTGAAAGTATTAGATGCTAATCGTCAAATTGCTATTTCTCAAAGAGTGGTATTGCAATAATCAAGATATTATGGGTTTAATATTTAGGCCACACGCAAGTGTGGCCTTTTTTTGTGCTTGTTCAATTTCTATCCCTTTTTTGTTGCTTTGATTTAAGCAGTTCATCAACCTTAATCACTTTGTATTAACTTTGAAACAGATAATTTTTTGGGATGCAGGATATAGAACCATTTTTTAATTGGCGTCATTTATATGCAGCAGAGGAAGACCCTTGCTCGCCTTTTTTTGGCAGAACCTACAGCGAATTTGAATTTTCTCAAACAGTTTACAATTTTTATATCCATCCGCAATGGGATGAATTTGGGAGTAAAACCCTTTATATGAAAATCTTGTTTGCGGATTATGATCAAGGGTTTGTGGTAATAGAATTGATAGGTGAATGGAATGATGCCATTGAAAATGATATCATGACATTAAGAAGGGATATTACCGATCATTTATCTCGCCAAGGAATATTTAAATTTATTTTACTTGCCGAAAATGTATTGAATTTTCATAGCAGTGATGATAGTTATTATGAAGACTGGTATGAAAACTTGCGTGATGAAGGAGGGTGGGTTACCATTGTAAACTTTCCGCAGCAAAGTCAATACGATTTTAAAAAAAGTCGATTAACCAATTATGTTCCGTTAATTGATTTGCCACAATGGCGAACAATGAAACCCGATTTGTTGTTTCAACAAATTGATAATTGGATGATCAAACAATTGTCGTTGTAAATATGAACCTTTAATTAGTAAAAGTATTTTTTTAACAATTTTATAATAATATTGATTACTGACGTACTTTTGCGCTGTCGTTTTAAATATACTTCATTATGACTTTCAAATCCTTCTTCAATTCTTCTATCGGAAAAAAAATGGTAATGGGGCTTACAGGTTTGTTCCTTATTACGTTTT
>JBJOQA010000141.1:0-5233 GCA_046050225.1 Bacteroidota bacterium
ATTACTCTTGCTCCTCGTAATTTAATACTCACCGGTATGATGCGTAATTTGCTATTCTGCTGTTTGTTTTTGATAATTGGAAAATTATTGAACGCACAATCTCCTCTTTTTAAGCAACGCGCTGTAAAAGAATCTAACTTAATTTTTAGCAACGATCTCAATGAATCAGAAGGCCAAAATGTATTGGCATACGAATACTTTTATAATGGCGGCGGTTTGGCTGCCGGAGATATTAATAATGATGGACTGCAAGATCTTTTTTTTACCGCAAATATGAAAGCCAATCACCTTTTTTTAAACCAAGGTGGATTGAAATTTAAAGACATTACTGCGCAAGCAGGAGAAGGATTAGCCGGCCGAAAAAATGCATGGAAAACAGGCGTAACCATGGCTGATGTAAATGGTGATGGCTGGTTAGATATTTATGTGTGTTATTCCGGAAAAGTGGAAGATGATGAAAGAAGAAATCAACTCTTTATCAATAAAGGGTTGAATGCCAAAGGCGAAGTGAAATTTGTAGAGGAAGCAAAATTATATGGATTGGATGATAAAAGTTTTAGTACCCAAGCTGCTTTTTTCGACTTCGACAATGATGGTGATTTAGATATGTTTTTACTAAATCACAGCACCAAAAAAATCGACAATATGGAATTTGCCAAATTCAAAAATGATGTGGATGAATTGGCAGGTGATAAATTATATGAAAACACCGGGAATCACTTTGTGGATATTTCAAGAAAAGCCGGACTCACACAAAATCCCATGACGTTTGGTTTGGGTGTGGCTATTGCCGATATCAACCAAGATGGTTTTCAGGATATGTATGTAACCAACGATTACAATGAACCGGATTATTTGTATCTCAATAATGGAAACGGTACTTTCAAAGATATCTCGCAACAAAGTTTAAGTCACTTAGCCCAATTTTCTATGGGTGTTGATATTGCTGATTTTAATAACGACGGTTTGCCGGATATTATCAATTTAGATATGTTGCCCGAAGATAATCGGCGCCAAAAATTATTGCAATTGCAAGAAAACTATGAGGCATTTGAACTGCAGCAAAATCAAAATTTGTATAAGCAATACATGCGAAATATGCTGCATTTAAATAACGGCGATGGCACTTTTAGTGAAATCGCCCGATTAGCCGGTGTTGCCAATACTGATTGGAGTTGGTGCCCGTTGTTGGCCGATTTTGATAATGATGGCTACAAAGATCTTTTTATTACAAATGGCTATTTAAGAGATTATACCAATAAAGATTTTTTGCGTTATTGGGGCGATTATAAATTTCAAAAAGCGGTTAACCGTGAACAATTTTTATTGATGGATTTGATTAAAGCAATGCCCTCAACTGCAGTTCCTAATTATATTTTTAGCAATAACCATGATTTAACTTTTACTAATAAACAAAAAGAATGGGGATTTGAACAACCCATCATTTCGAGCGCAGCCGTTTATGTTGATTTGGATAATGATGGTGATTTAGATTTAGTGATTAATAATATCAATGAAAATGCTTCGCTCTATATCAATCAAGCTAACGAATTAAATCAGCAAAAATTTCTTTCTATTCAATTAGTAGGTACAGGCGCCAATACCCATGCAATTGGGGCTAAACTTTATTTGTACCAAGCCGGGCGTATGCAATATCAAGAAGTAAATCCTAACAGAGGTTACTTGTCTTGCTTGCCCACGGATATTCATTTTGGATTAGGAACAGAGGATAATATTGATTCGCTAAAAGTAATTTGGCCTAACAATATGGTGCAGATAGTTTACAAGGTAACCCCAAACAAAAAAATGATATTGCATCAACAAGATGCCCAAAATGTGATAACCAAAGTGGTGACCACAACGCCCCAAACAATTTTTACAAACACTACGCCATTGATTAAATATGCACATCAAGCCAATAGGCAAAATGATTTTAAACGTCAGCCATTAATGCTTTGGATGTATTCTAGTGTAGGCCCGGTTATTGCTAAAGCAGATGTTAATAAAGATGGATTAGAAGATGTTTTTGTGAGTGGCGATCAACAACAAACTGCCGCCATTTACCTCCAACAAAAAGGCAAACAGTTTAGTAAATCATTATCCTTAGATGGTTTGAATGAAAATGAGTCTACGGTTGCTGCTGCAACATTTGTGGATGTGAATGGTGACGGATTTCCTGACTTATATATCGCTAAAGGAGGATACGGAACTTGGGAAGCGAATAGCACTGCCCTACAAGATGAATTATTGTTGAATGACGGTAAAGGTAATTTCAGCGCTGCACCTAACGCTTTACCGGATGTTAGTGCAAGCAGCAAATCTTGCATAAGGCCCTGTGATTTTGATGCCGATGGAGATATGGACTTGTTTGTTGGGGGTAGGGTCATTCCGGGAAAATATCCGATGAGTCCAACCAGTTATTTATTAATCAATAACGGGAAAGGTAATTTTTCTCTTGCAAATATTCCATTCGCGCAAGCAGGCATGATTACCGATGCGCAGTGGGTCGATATTAATGATGATGCAAAAAAAGATTTGGTTGTTTGCGGCGAATTTATGCCTGTTAGCATTTATATCAACACGGCTAATGGCTTTGTCAATCAAACACAAGATTATTTTTCGGATGGTACGAATGGTTTTTGGTTTTCCCTTGCTGTTGCCGATGTAAATGCTGATGGAAAAGAAGATTTGATTGCGGGCAATCTGGGTCTTAATACTCCTTTTCATGTTTCAGTAAAAGAGCCTGCCGAATTGTATTATGCCGACTTTGATAAAAATGGTTCTATAGATCCGTTTTTTAATTTTTATGTGCAAGGCAAAACCTATCCATTTGTGAGCAGAGATGAGCTCAATGAACAAATGTATAGTATGCGTAAGAAATTTTCTTCTTACAAAAATTATGCAGATGCTACCATGAATGAAATATTTACGCCTGCCGAACTTGCGCAAAACCCTAAACTCCTCGTTAACGAAAGTAGATCGGTTTGCTTCTTGTTTAAAGATGGCAAGTTTGAACAAACGATTCTTCCTTTACGAGCACAATTTTCTACCGTGTCAAAAATATTGACGAATGACTACAATCATGATGGAAACATCGATGCATTGCTATTAGGTAATCATGAAGACAATCGTTTAAAAATTGGCAGTATTGATGCGAATTACGGCTGCTTATTATTAGGTGATGGAAAGGGAAACTTTACCTATGTAAATCAACCGGAAGCGGGTCTTTCTATTAGAGGTGATGTGAAAGCTGCTTGCGAAATACTAATAGACAAGGAAAGATATTTAATCATTGGTTTGAAGGATGGGGAATTGACTTTTATTAAAATGAACTAGGATGAAAAATGTATGGGTTATTATATTGTTTTTTTCGAGTGCAATTTATGCACAGCCTAAACAAGCAATACCGAACTATTTACAACTGCAACCGCAAGTATTTTCTTTGTCGATGGTGATGATGCATGATGTGGTTAATCCTCCTGCTGCTAGCAGATTTTATAATTATGCAATGTTGGGAGCTTACGAAATTGTAAGTCAGAATAACCCCAAACTGGTACCCCTTACCAAACTCTTGAAAAATTATTCGCCTTTGGAAATTGTTGGCGGTAGTAAAAAATATGATTATCGTATTGCTGCTGCTTATGCAATATTAGAGATTGGGAAAAGAATGTTGCCATCCGGATTTATGTTGCAAGAGCAAGAAGATAAGTATATCCAAACACTTAAAAAGAATAATATTAGTGAGCAGCTAATCAATGATGCCATTGCAATGGCTAATTTGGTAGCCAATCATATTGTGGCCTATGCTGCAACTGATGGCTATAATAATCTAAGTGCCAAATTACGCTATACGCCCCTAAAAGGTGAGGGCTATTGGTTTCCTACACCTCCTGCATATATTGAAGCCGTAGAGCCGAAGTGGAATACCATTCGCCCCATTTTGTTGGATTCTTGTAACCAGTTTCCACCCATTGTGCCGGCCCCATTTAGTAAAGACAGTACGAGCGCTTTTTATAAAATGGCAAAAGATGTATTTGATATTTCAAACAATCTAAACACCGAACAATTACATATTGCTTCGTTTTGGGATTGCAATCCATTTGTGGTAAATACTTCCGGCCATATGGCCATTGGATTCAAAAAAATTAGTCCGGGCGGCCACTGGATGAATATCGCCGGAATTGCTGCACAAAAAGCGAAACTCAATTTTGATGATGCAGTAGTGCTACATACACTGCTATCTATTACATTGGTAGATGCATTTATTAGTTGTTGGGACGAAAAGTATCGCAGCAACAGAATTAGGCCCGAAACCTATATCAACCGATATATCGATATGCATTGGCAACCCCTTTTACAAACACCGCCTTTTCCGGAGTATACTAGTGGACATAGTGTTATCTCCGCGGCCGCGGCGGAAGTGCTAAGTTTTCAGTTAGGCGATCAATTTGAATTCACAGATAACTCGGAAGAAATATTTGACATAAAGGCAAGGCGCTTTCAATCTTTTCGGCAAGCATCTGATGAAGCTGCCATCTCTCGCTTTTACGGAGGTATTCATTATATGGACGCAATTGTAAACGGTCAGGCACAAGGAAAGGCTGTAGGCTTACATGCTGTTAAAAAATTGAAAGCACTGGGTATTACATCGATGCGCATAACAAATTAAAACCGACATTAAAAAAGTAAAGTAGAATTTCAACTGTATTACTGTTTGATACAATAGAATGAGTTTAAAAAATGAACATATTAAAATGTTGAACTGCTTGCATAAGCGCTTGTTTGTTTTATGTATCGGGTTATTAGGTATAACGCACATTTCAAGTTATGCGCAATCAGGAAGCATTACCAATCAATATATTTCTGACAGTGGCCTCGCGCATTTAAACATCGAACGAAGTTTTATTTACAAACCCGAAACCGAGTGGTTATACGCGCATCATCCCTACATATGTTTTTTTAAAGAGCACTACATTGCTATTTGGTCAAATGGCATGAAAGATGAAGATGCTTCGGGGCAACGTGTGGCGATGTCGGTATCAAAGGATTTCACAAATTGGTCAAAAACGCAAGTACTTGCAGTGCCGAATATAGATCAGGAAAGTACTTTAAATGTTTTGACGGCAGCAGGTTTTCATCAATATGGCGATACTCTGGTGGTTTATTATGGCGAGTATTCTCCAAAACGTACCCACACCAAATTGTGGGCGAAGTATACAATAGATGGTAAACA
>JBJOQA010000142.1:0-2657 GCA_046050225.1 Bacteroidota bacterium
TCCAATATTTTCTTTTTCATCACCGAAAGATGTATCGGTGAAATCACATATTGATTAGGTTTCAACAACTCACATTCTTCCTCACTTACCGGCGCACTTTTAACTAAGATATCGCAGGCAAATACCTCATCGCGGTTATGGGCAATTTTTGCACCTGCATCGCTATAATCTCTATCGGTATAACTAGCTCCTTCACCCGCCTTGGTTTCAACCAAAACCCGATGCCCGTTAGCTACCATCACACCAACGGCTTCCGGTGTAAGCGCAATTCGATTTTCGCTAAAAGAAGTTTCTTTTGGAATACCAATATACAGTTCGGTACCCTTGGGCTTTATATCTAATGTTTCTTCTAAGGTTTCGTATGTAAAAGAAGGGATGATTAAAGGACGTTGCGAAGCCATTTTAATAGGTGTTAAAGATGAGAAAGTTGCAGTTTGCTCAATTTACAAATTAATCAGCAGTTTTCGGGTATCTGCATTTATTGTTTTTATATCCAACCATATCGTATCTGCAGGTAACAAGCGTGATGCAATTTGTGGCCACTCCACAAAACAATATGCCCCTGAATACAAACTATCTTCAACACCCGTTTGTAGTGCTTCTTCTTCGCCTTTGAGGCGATACCAATCCATATGAAACACGGTTGCATTGCCGGCGGTACGATATTCGTTTATAATCGAAAAAGTAGGGCTAGATACCACATCTATTACGCCTAAAAAATCGGAAACAGCATGTACAAATGTTGTTTTACCCGCTCCCATCTCTCCATTTAAAGCAAATACACGCCGATTTCCGGCCAACTCAATCAGTGTTCTTGCTGCTTCCTGAATGTCATTTAATTTATAAATTAACTCCATGTTGCAAATATATTTTAAGCAATTGGTTAGGATGCGCAAAATTTCGGAAGTAATTTAGTAATTGAATTGAAAAACCCTTTTAAGATGACTACAGCAACTCCGGCAAATAATAAGGATACGATAACTACCCAACCAATTAATTGGAAAGTAGAAGGCATGGATTGCACCAACTGTGCGCTAACCATTTCAAAATACTTAGAAAAAAAAGGGCAACAACAGATTAAAGTAAACTTCATTGGCGGGGAAGTAAGTTTTTTGCCCACCGATCCGCAACAACTTGACAACATCAAATCAGGCATTGAAGATCTGGGTTACAAGGTGATTAATGAAAAAGGCATTGCCAATCCAACTGCATCTAAAGAACCCTTTTTGTCTACGCACCTGCATCGTTTTTTGTTTTGCTTTCCATTTACAGCCGTTTTAATGTTGCATATGATTCCTTGGCCTGAACATAGTTTCATGCATCATTTGCTGATGAACCCTTGGATTCAAATGGCCATTTGCCTTCCGGTATTTTGGGTGGGGATGGGCTATTTTGGTGTTAGTGCCGTAAAGAGTATTTTTCGCGGTATTCCCAATATGAATGTATTAATTGCCATTGGCGCTTCGGCTGCATTTATTTATAGTTTCATTGGTACCGTGCAGCATTTAGGCATGGACTATATTTTTTATGAAACCACGGCCACCATTATCACGCTAGTATTTTTGGGCGAATTTGCCGAACACTATTCGGTTAGCATTACCCAACGCGCATTAGACAAATTGGGCAAACAACAAAAAGTAATGGCCAACATGATTGCTTTTGATGACCAGCATCAAGAAGTTGTTTTTCCGGTTGAAAATAGTCAGTTACGTCATGGTGATTTAATCTTACTAAAAACCGGCGAACAAATACCTACTGATTGCAAAATTTTATGGGGCGAATTGCAAGTAAGTGAAGCACTACTAACCGGCGAAAGCAATCCTTTACAAAAAGTAAAAAAAGACAACCTGATAGGCGGAAGCGTAATTATTGAAGGTACCGCAAAGGCCCAGGTAACCGCAGTTGGCGAAGAAACGGTATTAAGCAATATTTTGCGTATGGTGAAGAATGCGCAATCAGAAAAACCGCCTGTTCAACAATTAGCAGATAAAATCAGTGCCATTTTTGTTCCGGTTGTTATTAGTTTAGCATTGCTAACCTTTGTAATCAACTATTGGATAATTGGAACTAGTTTTTCTCCTGCCCTTATGAGAAGTATTGCCGTATTGGTTATTAGCTGCCCTTGTGCAATGGGCTTAGCAACTCCGGCTGCCATTGCAGTTGGCTTAGGACGCGGGGCTCGCAACGGTATTTTGTTTCGCAATGCAAGGAGTTTAGAACTTTTTAAGAATATCAAAACGGTGGTATTCGACAAAACGGGCACCCTTACCAAAGGCCAGTTTAGCATCACCGGTTTTCATTGTATTGAAATAGACGAACAACGCTTTAAGCAACTTGTTTTTTCAATTGAAAAATATTCTAACCATCCTATTGCAAAGTCTATTCTGCAACATTGGACCACAAACAACCCAATCTTTTGGCGCCAGGTTGAAGAAATTAAGGGTGTTGGTATGCAAGCCACCGATACTAACGGCAATGAATACCTGCTTGGATCTTATGAAATAGCCAAAAACCTTACATCAGAAAATCAACATAAAGCCTACTTAATTGAAAATGGTAAATTGTTAGGTTGGATTGATGTGGATGATGAAATTAGACCGGAAGCAGCAACGGTTATTCAGTTATTGCATCGCCAAAATATTAAAACCGTTTTATTA
>JBJOQA010000143.1:0-15442 GCA_046050225.1 Bacteroidota bacterium
CACAAGAAAGGCTTTATATTAAGGGGCAATGGCAAGAAGGAATTATACCGGATTTTAGCTTATCTCCTGCAGATAGAAAGGAAATGCAGGCCTTTTTAAAGCATATGCAGCAGTTTAGAGATGCAAAAGGGGAGGATGGAAAATATGCCTTTACTTTTCCTTCAGTTGAATCATCGCAAGACCCCGCTTATTTGGCTTTAGACCAGATGAATATGCAACAATGGTTGAAGTTACAGGGTTATCAAAGTGAGGCATTACATTGGTATTGCGATTATTGTTGTAGAGATGATTTTGGAATGAGTTATTCGCAAACTTCGGCATGGGCCGGGATTCATTATTTTGCTGCACGAAAAGGCAAGGCAGCAAATGCGCCTGCACAATCTGTGTTAACATGGCCTGAAGGGAATGATTGGTTAGTTCAACAACTTAGAGCGCCAATTCAAGCACATATACATACAAATGCAATGGTATTACAGGTGCAATTGCAACAAAATGAGGTTTGGGTAGATTACCTTCAATTATCAAATAATCAAGTAAATAGAATTGTAGCGAAACAGTGTATCATTGCTACACCGCAGTATGTAAACACGCGTATTTTGCCGGAGTTAAGTTCGCGCAATGATTTGATTAAAGCCATTTGTAACTACCAACCTTGGATGGTGGCCAACCTGAGTTTGCCCAAACCTATTGAAAGAAATGGTAGTGGGCTCTCGTGGGATAATGTGTTGTATCAAGGTAAAGGACTTGGTTTTGTGAATGCAACGCATCAGCACACGCAGGTGGTTCAATCTCAGGTTAATCTAACTTATTACTTGCCACTTACCGGTCAGTCGGCAAGCATCGAAAGACAACAAGCAGCAACAAGGTCGTATGAAGATTGGTTGAGTATTGTTTATGAAGATTTGAAAATGGTTTACCCCAAAATAGATCAACAGTTATTACATGCCGAAATTTGGGTTTGGGGACATGGGATGATTGGGCCTACACCGGGCTATTGGAGCAGTAATCAATTGAAGCAATTAAAAATGCCAATTGAAAATAAACTATTTTTTGCGCATACCGATTTGGCCGGAATATCTGTATTTGAGGAAGCTTTCTATCAAGGAATATCGGCTGCTAAACAAATGTTAGCCATATGAAAGATTCAATAAAAAAACAGGCTTGGATTCAAAATGCCTATTCGGATTCGCTTTTAATTTTGTTGCCTCCATTTTTTTGTGTTGCCATTGTTTTTTTGTTTCCAAATACCTTTCAAAATAGTGCCCGAGGGATGCAAGATGCATGGTGGGTTATTTTGGTTTTGTTGATTGATGTAGCACATGTGTATAGTACCCTTTACAGAACCTATTTTGATCCGATGGCCCGATTGCAGTTTCGTTCAAAATTTGTATTGGTACCTTTCTTGGCTTTTGTGGGTTCGGTATTGTTGTATTCGGCCGGAAGTATGTTGTTTTGGCGCGTTTTGGCTTATATAGCCGTGTTCCATTTTATACGCCAACAGTATGGATTTATGCGGGTGTATCAAAGAAAGCAACAACAGCCCAAGTGGGAGCGCTTCGTAGATGCCTGTACAATTTATGGCAGCACCCTTTTTCCAATCCTCTATTGGCATTTTGTTGGTGATCGAACCTTTAGTTGGTTTGTTGCCGGAGATTTTATAACGATACATGCGCCTAGATTTATTTTAAGTTTTTTCAGTTACGTTTATGTATTGCTGTTAGTTTTTTATTGTTTAAAGGAGATCCGAAATTTTGTTTTAAATCGTTGGCTTAATATACCTGCAGTTACCATCGTTGGTGGTACTGCTATTTCATGGTATATCGGTATTGTTTACCTTAATGCGGATATGTCATTTACCTTGCTCAATGTGGTTAGTCATGGTATTCCTTATATGGCGCTAATTTGGATGTATGGTAAAAAACGTGTTCAACAAGGTGATCGAACCGGGAAACTGTTACCAATTGCTTTTGCAAAATGGGGGTGGATTGTTTTTTTGGGAATTATCTTTCTGTTGGCGTTTATTGAAGAGGGATTATGGGATATTGCCGTTTGGAAAGAGCACCAGGCTGTATTTGGTTGGTTGCCCATCCATTTTCAACTTCCTGAAATCGTTTATGGTTTGGTGGTGCCACTTTTAGTAACGCCACAACTTACCCATTACCTTTTGGATGGGTTTATTTGGCGTGTTAAAAAAGATGATTTAAAATGGTCGGACAATGCCAATCATTAAAGCGTAGCATTTAACTCTTTGTTCCTAGGTTTCCACCACAAATAATAGTAGCCTAAAATGGCAAGCCCAATCGTGAAAGGGAATATGGCTAAATGTTTATAAGTGTATTCGCCATAAACGGGTAGGGTATCAAAATGCAAAAATTCGCTTACCATCCAATAAGAGTTAGCCGAAATCCAAAAGGTGATGGCAACATTGTGACAAGTTTCACTAACCCATTGGCGATTACGATAAGCAATGATAATAGAAATCAAAAGTGTTGGTATAATCATGACAATGCCCAATGGACGCCAAATCATGCACCAAGCGATATCTTTAAATAACCAAAATACGATATGTAAATTTTCCATTTTTCGATAGCGAAGCGGTATCGAATATTCGTCTTCCTGCATAGATTAATTTGACCAAATATAAAATATTATTGTTCAATTCTGAAAACCGGATACCTTAAATGTACCGGCTCATAGTGTGGCGAATGTTTATAGATGAAATCCAATTGGGCAGCAGCATTGGCAGCAAATGCAGAATCTGTTTTCCTTTTTTCGTTCAATTGTAATTGTAATTCAGGCTGTTGTTGTAAAATATTGGCGGCTATTTCTTCCCAGCGATAATCACTGTAGCCCTCCTTTTGTTGCAAAATCGCGTCAAAATAGTTCCAGGCAAAAAAACAATCATCGCCGGTAGGCTCTAGCATTTCTACCAAATATCGTTTGGCCTGTTGTTGTGTGCTAATTAAATAATCACCTTTAAGTAATTTAATTGTTTGTTGGCTACTGCTTGTTTTTACGCTATGATTTTTATGATGTTTTTCGTAAGGCTTCGTATAGCTTTTGTAATCTTCAATTCTATATGCAGTTACCGTAACGGTACTATCTTTTGAAAGTTGCTGCATTTGTACACCATTCAACTTTAATAAGTCAATCACCTCATGCCAACCTTGTTGAATCACATAATATTTGGGTACGGCAACAAATTCGGTGGGATTGAATTGGTGGAAAAATTTCACCGGTTTATTAAAAGGGCGATTACGATCGTAATACATACGTGGTAATAAAGTTGCCGCGCTTTGCGTGTAAGCTTGTTCGTATCCTTTAAATGGAATGATTGAATAAACGGTGCTATCAGCTTGCCATTTTAATGGTAGTTGACTTTGTTGAAGCAGTTTTTCTTTTGCTAGTTTTCGTATTTCCTTTATTTCTTTAGCACGGCTAGCTGCTGTTGCTAACATCGTTTGCATTAAGGCATAGGTTGCTTGAACGCGATCTTTAAATGGTTTGAGCATATGTGTTTCAGGCACAAATGCAATGGTTTGAAACAAGGCGGCATAGCCGGATGAGTAACGTGGCGGATCATAAAACATTTCCATTCCTTTTTCAACATCGGCAGTTTCAAAATTTACATAGGGGGTCATCTCCCAGTTTTTGCGTTGCATGGATTGATACAAATCCGGTTCAAAACGAGTTCTTAACCAATTGCCCAACGTATCGCCCAATTTATTGTATTGGGTGGTAAGTAATGTCATGGTATATTGATAATCGGCTCCGTCACTTACATGATTATCCATTAAAATATCCGGTTGCAACCAATGAAAAATGCGAGCAAATTCTTTTGCTTCCCTGCTATCACATTTGGTAAAATCTCTGTTCAAATCAAGGTTTTGCGCATTTCCTCTAAATCCATAAGAAACCGGTCCCTGTTGGTTTACGCGCGATACGCTATTGCGATTTAAGCATCCGCCAATATTGTAAACGGGAATAAATGCAATGACTACATTTTGGGGTAATGTAACTTTTTTATTGACGATATCTCTGGCCAACATCATACTGGCATCAATGCCATCCGGCTCACCGGGATGTATGCCGTTGTTAACCAGAATGATTACTTTGTTTTGTTGACGATATAGGGCTGGGTTAAAAGACTTATCACTTGAAATTAAAACAAGATTCAATGGATGGCCCGCATCTGTTTTGCCAAAATTGAGCATCGATAAATTGGGCGATTTAAGATCTAATTGCTTGTACCAGCTAATGATTTGCGCATAGGTGGCTGTTTCTTTGCCTTCACTTAATTCAAAAGGGGTTAACTGTGCTTTGCTGTCTACCATCCAAAGCAATAAAATAAATGTGATTAAAAGGCGCATTCAGTTTGGTTTGTTGCAAGCTACGAAAAGCCCGGAATGTAGAAAAGTGTCTTTCTCATTAAGTTGTTTGGGGTATAAAAAAAGCTGCCACAAAATGGGGCAGCTTTCTAATGCTTTGAGGTCAGAATTAATTGTATTTAACAAATGAGTCCTGAATCACCGTATCATTATTACGGATACTGATAAAGTACCTGCCCGCACTTAATGAACGGATATTTAAATAAACTTGCGTTTGTGTAGTGTTAATATTTTGCATTAAAACAGTTTTGCCGGTTACATCGGTAACGGTAATTTGACTGTTTTTATTTAAGGCATGTTGTACTTGAATACCGAGTTGATTGTTGGCCGGATTTGGATACAATAGAGCACCATTATTATTAAACAATTTAACCGTAACAATTTTGCTATAGCTAAACTTGCCATCCAAGTCAATCATTTTTAAACGATAGAAAACGGTTTTGCTATTGGGTAGGTTATTGTCGGTTGCAGTATAGCTTGGTCTTTGCTGTCCGGCAATCGTTGCAATTTTATTGAAATTAGCCCCGTCGGTACTTCTTTCAACCTCATAGCGATTAAAGTTCGTTTCTTGGGTGGTTGTCCAACGTAATTGGGTTTGACGATCGCCTTTTTGAGCCGTAAAATCCAATAAGGTAACCGGTAACAATCCGGTGCATTGCCAAATTAAAGCAACATATTCGGGGTGATCAACAAATGGGTTGCGATTTCCCTGTTGCGCATAAATGGCATCATTACGAGCAATTTCTTTCGCACTCACCGGATCTTGTACATGCCATTTGTAAAGTAATTTTATATACCAATCATCTAAAGAAGGGTAAGTTGTGCCATTCAAGATGTCATCTGCATTGCCGTTCGTTTTCCAAGCAACCATATTGTCTTGATAACGTGTTACCATGTATAAGGTGGCTCTGGCAAAGTCTCCTTTATATTCATTAATCGGTTCAAACACCGTTCCGGTAAAGCCGGGAAAGGAATTGTTCCCTAGTTTACTACCGTTTACAGAAGTCCAAGAAGCGGTTCCAACTTCTGAATAGGGATTATTATCATGTTTACCATTAGTGAAACCATCTGTAGGAAATACATGGTGCAAATCAGAATACATGGGGTAGGTGCCTGATCCAAACCATGCCTGAGGAAATGAGTGCTCACGATTATAACAATCGCCTTGCCCGCTATAACTGCCGCACTGATCCGATCCGGGTGTAAAATAAAAAGCTTCTGCACCGGTAGGATTATCAGAGTACATATCCCAAATTACCGTTGCGGTGTTGGCATCATTGCGTTTGGTATCGGTAGAAGTATACGCATTCCAAACACCGGGTGTATAGGTTAGCGCAACATGGTTATTGCTAGTGATGTTAAATAAAGCCGTTTTTAGCGGGCCGCAGGTTAAACCACTGGCAGCATTGTAGTATCCTGGAGGAATTGCTGAAATGGTTCCTGGTGTGGTGGCTACTTGAGCACTGAGATAGTTTAACATTAACAAACTACCGAATAGGAGAAAAGCTTGCTTCTTCATGGCAATCATTTAAAACAGGGTGTAAAATTACTGATTAGGGGGGAAACAGCCACGTAGGATTATAAAAAAAGAAAACCTGCCGCATTAATCGACAGGTTTTAAATATCGGATTGCGGCAGCAATTACTTGCTTAACGCGTTGATTTTGCGGGCCAATTTGCTCTTCAAGTTAGCAGCTTTGTTTTTGTGGATTGTACCACGCTTTGCTAATTTGTCGATCATTGATGCAACTGAAGGAAGTTCGGCAGCAGCCTTGCTTTTTTCATCAATCGCTCTGATATCACGGATCGCATTACGGGTTGTTTTTCCATAATAACGATTACGCTCATTGCGTTTGCGGCTCTGACGCACATCTTTTTTGGTAGCTGAATGATTTGCCATTTGTAAAACTTAATTTTGGGCTGCAAAGATAGGATAATCCTTGAAAAATTCAGTTTTTTTCAGATTTTTTTTTTCGAGGCCCTTTTTTTGCGACTAAATTAATCAAAATCACTTGATTTTCAATCGTTTTTTTCATCATCCATCGTTCCTTTAACCTGCAATTCTTTTCCATTTTATTGATGAATTGCCCAATGCATGGGTTTAAAAACTAAATTTTATCCAATAAATTATCAAAAATGCTATAAAAACTTCCAAAATTCGGTACTCCTACATCCGCATCCAAAGCATAAAACACCGATATTTGCAGTCGATTTTGCAAACCGATCAACAACCAACCTACAATTACCCAAAAAGATGAAGGATTTTCAATACATCACCAACTCGCACCCCTCTTATATTGAAGGTTTATATCAAGATTTTGTAAAAAATCCCGAAAATATAGATGCCGATTTACGTCGCTTTTTTGAAGGTTTTGACTTTGCCGTTTTAAACGGAGCTGCAGGCGGTAGCATCGCATCATCCGCCCCTGCAAACGCAACAGGTAATGTGGCTGATTTACACCGCGAATTTCATGTGTATCAATTGATTCAAGCGTATCGCCAAAAGGGGCATTTAATTGCTAAAACCAACCCCATTCGCGAAAGAATTGATCGCAAAGCAAATTTAGAATTAGAAAAATTTGGTTTTACGGAAGCCGATTTAAATAGTGAATTTGAGGCCGGCCATTTTGTAGGCTTAGGTCGCACTACCCTTAAAAATATTGTTGCGCATTTACAAAAATGCTATACGCATCATGTAGGTGTTGAGTTTAGTTCTGTAAATAGTCGCCGCAAAATTGAATGGATTACCAACGCCGTTGAAAAAGAAATGTTAGAACCGCTATCCTTAGATCAACGTCGCCGCATCTTGCAAAAACTGAATGAAGGCGTAATGTTTGAAAAGTTTTTGCACACCAAGTATATCGGGCAAAAACGTTTTTCTTTAGAAGGTGGCGAAACAACAATTGCCGCTTTAGATGCCATCATTAATACGGCTGCTGCACATGAGGTAAAAGAAGTGGTGATTGGTATGGCCCATCGTGGTCGGTTAAACGTTTTGGCCAATATTATGGGCAAAACCTACGAACAAATCTTTAATGAGTTTGAAGGGAAAGCCACACCGGATACCACCATGGGTAGCGGTGATGTTAAATATCATATGGGTTATAGCAGTGAGGTTGAATTGGAAGATGGCAAACATGTTTATTTGAAGCTTTGTCCGAATCCTTCACATTTAGAAGCTGTAGATCCGGTTGTAGTGGGTTTTGCACGCAGCAAGGCCGATGTATTATACGATAGTAATTTTGATAAAATTTTGCCGATTTTAATACATGGTGATGCATCTATTGCAGGGCAGGGTATCGTGTACGAAGTACTGCAAATGAGTAATCTTAAAGGATATTACACCGGTGGAACTTTGCACTTTGTAATCAATAACCAAATTGGATTTACCACCGATTTTGCTGATGCACGCAGCTCCGATTATTGTACTTCTGTGGCTGCTATGGTAAAAGCACCGGTGTTTCATGTGAATGGTGATGATCCTGAAGCGGTGGTAAAAATCGTTCAGTTAGCAACGCGCTATCGTCAAGAATTTAATAGTGATATTTTTATTGATATGGTGTGTTATCGTCGTCATGGACATAACGAAGGCGATGAACCTAAATTTACGCAGCCACAACTATATGCATTAATTGATCGTCATCTTAATCCACGTGAAGTGTATACCCAATACCTAATGGAAAATGGAGATACTCAAGCGCAAATTTTGGCTAAAGAGATGGAGAAAAAATTCTTAGCCGATTTGCAAGAACGTTTAGATGAGGTAAAACAAAACCCACTTCCTTATACTTTTCAAAAGCCAGAAATGTGGTGGCGTTCATTACGTCGCGCAACGCCGGAAGATTTTGACAGTTCGCCCATTACCGCCATCAGTGAAGCCGACTTTAATTTGTTGTTTAACGGACTGATGAAATGGCCCGAAGGATTTAAGCCACTTAAAAAAGTAGAAAAATTATTGCAGGATAAGGTGAAATTATACACCGATGAAAATAAGGTAGATTGGGCCACCGGTGAGTTAATGGCGTACGGTAGTTTGCTGGTTGAAGGCAAAGATGTGCGTATGAGCGGTCAGGATGTGCAACGCGGCACGTTCAGCCATCGCCATGCGGTATTGCAAGACGAGGTTACCAACGTAGCTTACAATCGCTTAAATCATTTTACCGAAACCCAATCGCCATTGCGTATTTATAACTCTTTATTGAGCGAATATGCCGTGTTAGGCTTTGAATATGGCTATTCGATGGCCAATCCAAATTCATTGGTGGTATGGGAAGCACAGTTTGGCGATTTCTGTAACGGGGCACAAACCATGATCGATCAGTTTATTGCCGCTGCCGAAACCAAATGGCAACGTATGAATAGTGTGGTGATGTTATTGCCGCACGGCTACGAAGGGCAAGGCCCCGAACATAGCTCAGCACGTATGGAGCGTTTCTTGCAAATGTGCGCCGAGCAAAATATGGCCGTTACCAATGTTACTACGGCTGCTAACTTTTTCCATGTATTGCGTCGTCAAATGGCTTGGTCGTTTAGAAAGCCATTGATTAACTTCTCACCTAAAGCCAATCTTCGCCACCCGGGTAGTTATAGTTTGAAAGAAGAATTTACATCCGGCGGTTTTAAAGAAGTGTTAGATGATGCAAGTGTAACTGATCCAAATACCATTACTAAAGTATTGTTCTGCACCGGTAAAGTTTATTTCGATTTGCAAGAAAGAAAGCAAAAAGAAAATCATCAAGATGTGGCCATTGTTCGGGTTGAACAATTGTATCCGCTTCCTCAAAAGCAACTCGATGTATTGTATGAAAAATATAAACGTGCAGTTTGGCATTGGGTACAAGAGGAGCCATTAAATATGGGTGCTGCTACTTTCATGAGAATGAATTTGCAAAATATCAATTTCAGCATCATCAGTCGTTTGGCAAGTGCAGCCACTGCAACCGGTTATGCTAAAGTGCATGCCCAAGAACAAAACGAAATAATTTCACGGGCTTTTAGTATTTAATCACTAATTAAAAAAATAGAGAAAAGCGATTGTACTTGTTACAATCGCTTTTTTTATGGGCGCTGAACAGTAGCGCTTTCTGCATCATCTGTTCCGGCTTTTCGTTACAAGCCCCGAGGTGTCGGGGGCTTTTCACTGCAATCCGGCAGCCGCCGGGCATTTGTTCATTGAGCAACGTTCTTGCATCCGTTTACTAACGTAAAAGCATAAACGAAAATAAAAAGACCGAATAGGTATTAATTATTGTAATGCCTTTTCAATGGCCTGATCCGGTATTAACCATAATATGGCAACAAAAAATATTAACGACATCGATACAACGGGGGATACAAAACTGCCTGCAATGGCCAGCGAATAAGCAATTTGCGAAATAATGCCTTTTCGCGTGTGTTTTTGCAACGCGGTGCTTAATCGAGGGTGTGCCGATGTTGTTTTCTCAACAGCTTTTTGTAAAATGAAATAAGCGATGGCAGCTAAAAATAAATTGATGGAATAGAGCATCACCGGTTTGGAAGCAAAATCATTTTCACCCAACCAACCCGTTGTAAAAGGGATGAGCGATAGCCAAAATAACAGATTCAAATTAGCTAGCATGATGCCCGATGTTACCCGACCTGCTGTATGCACCAAATGATGATGATTGCCCCAATAGATGCCCACATATAAAAAACTGAGTACATAACTTAACAGTTTAGGAAGCAATGGCATTAGGTCTGTCCAATCTTGGCCTTTTGGTACTTTTATTTCCAATACCATGATGGTAATGATGATGGCAAGCACGCCATCACTAAATGCTTCTAAGCGAGATTTTTGCATCAGCTAATTTAAGGTGAAACATAATATAATGGACACAAAAAAGCCGGAACAATGTTCCGGCTTTTCAATATGCATTTTAAAATATTATCTCACGAGAACTACTGTACCGCTTTGTAATACTTCTTTACCTGTTTCGTCAACACCTTTGGCTGTCCATACATAAGCACCGCCTAATTGAGGTTTACCTTTGTACATACCATCCCAGCCTTTCAAGAATTGACCTTCCCAAGTACTGGTTTCAAACATCAATTCGCCATAGCGGTTAAAGATGCGGAAATAAGCAGTAGAACGAATACCCACAGGTAATGCTCTAAAGCGATCGTTATTGCCATCTCCGTTAGGAGAGAAGGCATTTGGACACAAGTAATTTGGTCCGCGATAAGCGCGCAATAAAACCGTATCCTGACCCACACAACCGGCAACATCGGTAACCGTTACAATGAAGTTGGTGTTTTGACTGATGGTAGCTAATGGGTTAGCAATATTGGCATTATTTAATGGTCCAATTGGCCACCAGCTATAACTTACACCGCCCGTAGCTTTTAATTGGTGCGGATGATTTTGAATAGCATTGGTGTCATTTCCTGCGAAAGCCGGTACCAATGGTTGCATGGTAACGCGAACACTGTCGGTACTGGTAAATCCACAACCATAATTATCTTTTACGGTTAAGAAATAACGGTAAGAACCGGTGGTATCGATATTGGCTGTTACATCAGGTGTATTGGTGGCGCTTAAGAAAGTTGGTGGTGCCCACAAATAAGTAACAGGGCCTGAAACTTTGCCTACACTGCCATGTAAATAAGCAGGTGTTTTGAAACATACTGCGGTATCATTACCCGCAAAGGCAATCGGCTTCAGCAATACATTTACGGTAATACTGTCTTTACGTGTACAAATACCCCAACGGGCTTCTAAGTAGTACTTGATGGTATCTGCAGCAGCAGCTGTTGGATTTTTGAACAAAGTATCATTCAAATACAATGATGGTGTCCAATGGAAAACCGTGGTTTCGTTATTCGTTTGCGTATTGAACGTAATGGTTTTACCGATACATAAAGTAGTATCATTACCTAATTCTAAACGCATGGTATCATTTAAAGTAACGGCCTGCGTAGTACTAGTTTTACAACCTTTAGCATCGCGTGTTGTAAGGGTGTAGTTGCCAATTACTAACGGGAATACCGGGTTAGTTTGATAGCCACTATTTCCGGTTGGGTTTAACGTGTACTCGTATGGCAAGGTACCACCGGTAGAAGTAACCGTGATACTACCATCCGGGTTACCGGTACAGGTAGCTTGTACCGAACTGGTAGCAATGGTTAATGCTGCCGGTTCAGTTACGGTGATGATAGTGTCTTTTACACAACCGCTATTATCCATGATTCGAATGGTATCACTTGCAGATGCACCGCGGTTATTAAAGATGTTGCTGTTTTGCCAGCTAGATGAATTGATTGAATAACGGTAAGGCGGTACACCTAATCTTGGATAAATAGCGATGGTACCATTTGTTAAGCCGTTACAAGTTGGGCGAACAATATTTACCGAATCAATTACCACTCTAGCGGCATTACCAACAGTGATATTTAAAGTTAGTGTACAAGCAGCGCTATCCTTAACCACAACAGTAAAGTTGCCGGAGAATAACTGGTCAAACTCATTTGAAGTTTGGAATGCGCCACCATTTAATTGATAGCTAAATGGTGCAATACCGGCAGTAGGAATGATGGTGATTTTACCGTTTGGTATAATCGCGCAAGAAGCTTTATCGATTAAAGTATCTGCTCTCACACCCACATTATTTGAAACCGTTGCAGTCATTAAGAACGTACACAGATTAGCATCTCTTACAGTTACATCGTAAGTGCCTGCTGCCATGTTACGGAAGATATTTGACGACTGATAAGTATTGGCGGTGGCGGTATCTACTAAGAATTCAAATGGTGCCGTACCTAATGTAGGCGTTGCAATAATCGTTCCCGTTGCCGCGCCTGAGCATGCCGCATTTAAGGTTCTGTTGATTGCTCTTACACCAGGATCATTACCAACCGTTGCGCTAAAATTATAAGCACAATTATTGGCATCCAAAACATAAACCGTATAAGTACCGGAAGCTAAATTCGGGAAGGTGTCATTGGTTTGGTAGGTCACATTATCTAGAGAATATCTAAATGGCGCTGTACCAATTCCAGGTGTAACAATGATTTTACCGGTAGCAGCCGCAGCACAAGCCGAGTTAACGGTGCGCGCAGTTGCAGAAGAACCCGGACTATTGTTAATTGTGGTATTCAGATTAACCGTACAGCCATTAACGTCTTTTACGGCCAAGTTATAAATTCCGCTAGGCAGGCCAGGGAAAGTATCGGTTACAAAATAGGTAGTACCATTATCAATAGAGTATTGGAATGGTGCGGTTCCTAAAACCGGTGTAATAATGATTTTTCCTGTAGCAGAACCGGAACATGCCGCATTTACGGTGGCTGCTGTTGCGGTTGTGCCGATGTCATTACCTACGGATTGTGTAAAGTTAAATACACAACCATTTACATCTTTAATGGCCAAATTATACGAACCCGGTAAAAGATTTGAAAAGCTATTACCAAGTTGGAAAGTTGCCCCATTATCGTTTGAGTATTGGAACGGACTGGTACCTAATACGGCGCTGATAGAGATTGTTCCGGTGTTAGAAGTAATACATGCTGCATTGGTGCTAGAAGCTGTTGCAGTTGCGCCGATATCATTACCTACCGCTTTACTGAATTTAAACACACAGCCATTTACATCTTTAACCGCTAAAAGGTAAGTGCCGGAGGCTAAACCGGTAAAGGTTGCAGCATTTTGATAAGTAAGTCCGTCATCTTTTGAAAATTGATAAGGACTTGTACCTGCTGTTGGTGTGATGGTTATAGAACCGGTAGCTGCTGCAGCACATGCTGAGTTTACAGAAGTTGCGGTTGCATTGGTGCCCGGGTCATTACCTACCGCTTTGGTAAAGTTGTACACACAACCATTTACATCTTTCACCGCAAGATTATAAGTTCCTGATGCTAAACCGGAAAATGTTGCGGTATTTTGGTAAGTAGTTCCATTGTCATTTGAGTATTGGAATGGACTCGTTCCGGCTGTTGCGGTGATGGTGATAGAACCTGTAGCTGCAACTGCACAAGCAGAGTTGGTAGATGTAGCAGTTGCGCTAGATCCCGGATCATTGCCCACAGTTTTCGTAAAGTTGAATACACAACCATTTACATCTTTTACGGCAAGATTATAAGTGCCTGCAGCAAGTCCGGTGAAGGTTGCTGTATTTACAAAACTTGTACCGTTATCATTTGAGTATTGGAAAGGACTTGTTCCTTGTGTTGTGGTAATAGTGATAGAACCTGTAGCTGCAACTGCACAAGCAGAGTTGGTAGAGGTTGCAGTTGCACTAGAACCCGGATCATTACCCACTGCCTTAGTAAAATTGTAAACACATCCGTTTGCATCTTTAATGGCAAGGTTGTAAGTTCCTGACGCTAAGCCGGTAAAAGTTGCTGTATTTTGGAAGGTAGTTCCATTGTCATTTGAGTATTGGAATGGGCTAGTACCTTGCGTTGCGGTAATGGTGATTGTTCCGGTAGAAGCCACCGCACAAGCAGAGTTGGTAGCTACTGCAGTACCACTTGATCCCGGATCATTTACAACTGTTTTTGTGAAATTATACACACAACCATTTGCATCTTTAACTGCGAGATTGTAAGTGCCGGAGGCTAAACCATTAAAAGTTGCCGTATTTACAAAAGTAGTTCCATTATCATTTGAGTATTGGAATGGACTAGTACCCTGTGTTGCGGTGATAGTAATCGTTCCGGTTGAAGCTACTGCGCAAGCAGAATTGGTTGCTGTAGCAGTTGCGCTAGAACCGGCATCATTTGCTACCGTTGCATTCAAGTTGAACAAACAGCCATTAGCGTCTTTAACCACTAATGGATATGTGCCGGAAGCTAAACCATTAAAGGTTGCTGAGTTTACAAAAGAAGTTCCATTGTCGTTAGAGTATTGGAATGGACTTGTTCCTAAAACAGGCGTAATGGTGATGGTACCCGTAGCAGCAGCAGCACAAGCAGAATTTGTTGTGGCCGCAGTTGCGGTTGCTCCCGTGTTATCGGCAACAGTTGCCGTTAAGTTAAATAAACAACCGCTAGCATCTTTTACAACAAGATTATAGGTGCCTGAAGCCAAGCCATTAAATGTATTGCCAACTTGGAATGCGCTGGTTGCGGCTGTGTCTAATTTGTATTGATAAGGCGCATTTCCGTTTGTAGGCGGTGTAACGGTAATAGAACCGGTTGCACTGCCTAAACATGCAGCATTGGTGGTGGTGGCGGTAGTGGTAAAGCTTACCCCATCATTAACGGTTGCTGTAACATTGAATGAGCATCCTGCAGCGTCAGCTACCAAAATATTGTAGGTGCCGCCTAATACACCGGAAAAGGTATTACTTGGTTGCGTTACAGCACCTAAGGTATAGTTGAAAGGGCTAGTTCCACCTGTTGGTGTTACGGTAATACTACCGTTTGCAGCGCCTGCACAACTCGTAAGTGTGGTGGCAGTAGTTGCAGTAAACCCAGAGTTGGCGCCAACCGTAATGGAAAGGCTAAAAGTACATCCAAAATTATCTCTCACATCAATCTCATAATCGCCGGGAGTTAGGTTGCTAAATATATTGTTGCTTCCTAAAGTGCCACCATTCAGTGAATAGGTGTATGGTGCAGTTCCTTGTGAAGGGGTAACCGTGATGCTTCCTGTAGCTGAACCCGGGCAAGCGGCATTGGTAGGAGTGGCAGTTGCCGAAAGCGTTGTTTGCACATTAATGATAACTGTTTTTACCGTTTGACAACCGGTATTATTATCAGTTGCGGTGATGGTATAGGTACCTGCACCTAAAGTAAATACAGGCGAAGCTTGATTAATGGTAATTGCTCCATTTGTAGCAGAATAAGTAACGTTTGGCCCAACCGGACTTGAAATGGTGATAACACCGGTTGTATTATTGCCACATGGTGCAGGAGTTACGGCTTCGGTCATTGGTGCCGCGGTGGTAGAAATTCTGATATTAACCGTGTCGGTGCCAATTATATCTGCATTAGGATTATCCCATTGACCATATACAGAACGCACGATAAAGGTGCTAGTTGTTGTTGTACAAACATTTGGAAAAGTTACAGATAGGGTTCCGTCCGGATTGCTAG
>JBJOQA010000144.1:0-9220 GCA_046050225.1 Bacteroidota bacterium
TGCTTCTTTGCGATCGAGATACTCGGTGGCATCAAAGTTTTTAACCTCACAGGCAAATCGGGTCTTAAATTTTGTAGCATCAAACTGCTTGATGAAGTCACATCCATTCCTGCCTTCCGACAATCCTTGCCAATATTCGGCAACGGTTTTGCCTAGCGGGGTTAATGCGCCTAATCCGGTTACAACTACTCTCTTTAATTCCATACAATTTGCCTGCGATGATTAAAAGGGATGAAAATTACTTGGCGTGTTCTTCTAAGTAAGTAACAGCTTGACCAACAGTAGTGATGGTTTCAGCTTGTTCATCAGGAATTGAAATATTAAATTCTTTTTCAAATTCCATGATTAATTCTACGGTGTCCAAGCTATCGGCACCTAAATCATTGGTGAAAGAAGCTTCGTTGGTAACTTCGGCTTCATCTACACCTAATTTGTCAACAATGATCTTTTTTACTCTTGTTGCAATGTCTGACATAATGGTATTATTTAGTTAATCAGGTGCAAAAATATACTTTTTAGGATAATAACAAAGAATTTCAAGAATTGGGCAAAAATACCGGTATTTTCCGGGGATGAAATTCTTCTTTATTATTGACTATCAACGTTTAATAATTTAAGTTGGGAAATGTTCAATTCTTCTTTTTTGATCGATTTTATTATTTAATCAATTTCTACATTGTTTTTTATAGTTGTTTGCTGCCTGAGCGGATTTTTTTCCAAAAAATAATGAAAAATCCGACCGTTTTTCCATTTTTTGGAATGAATTGAAAGGGGTAAAAAGCTGAAACCCTTTACTGTAAAGGGTTTCAGCTTTTGGCATAGTGCATGAATACTTATTCATACCCCTAATAAAAAGCACATGAAAACTCAATCAAGTACCCCAATTCAAGCTACCTCAGTAGCCACCGTAGTTAGCCAACTCGAAAAAAGAAACGAAAAGTTTGCAACCATCATCACATTAGTGTTTGTGGCAATTTTGGCTTTTGTTGTTTCTTCAGCTAATGCGCAATCGCCCATTACTGCTATCAGTAGTCAAAAAGTAAATGCCTTAGATGGTGTAAGTTATAATGCAAAAGGTGCTGCAAACAGCAACAATAGCAATACAACTTATGCTTATTCTTATGGATCTGCTTGTCAGGCTACCGATAACCAAAACACAATCAATACTATCACCGTTGCCGGTGAAACCTTAAACTTTGAAGCCTTTGCAAGTTCAACTGTACGTATTCGCCGTGTAAATAATAGTGTAGTAAGCGGAACGCGCAGTTTGTTATGGGTTGAGAAAAAAGCAGGCGCTAGCAGCAATCGTGTTTCAGTTGTACCTAAATACAACGACAATATGGAAAGTGTGTTTGATAACAATTTCTTGAATCAAGGTACCGATAACTTGTTTGCCAATCAAGGCGACGGTAACGGAAATAATAACAATATTGAAAGATTAGATGTGGTATTTGCCGGTGGCATTATCCCAACTGAATTAGCACGTGCCGGTTTTTCTTTCTTCGAAAGAGGTGACGACAATGCGCATGATCCATTTGTAATTGCACCTATTACTGCAGTAGATGTAAACGGTAATCCAACAGCATATGGCAATATCATTCGAATCGCTACAGCTGATTATGGCAATATTCCTTCAAGTTCTGTTGAATATTATGTTGTACGCCGTGACCTTGCTACTGAAAACAATTTAAGAATGAGTACTTCAGGTACCCAAAAAATTGGCGGTGTATTTGTTTCTTTCAATCAATTGGGCGTTACGGCCGGTCAAAAAATCTTTGGTTATTCAATTTTTGCTTACGACTTGCCAGTTACCGCAACTTCAGCCAATTTGGTAGATTATAACAATCAAACATATTTTCCTCGTAATACCAGTTCTGCAACACAACAAGGAGGTATCGATTTAATTGCCACTACCGGTGTTTTTTCTGCACCTAATGCCATTATCTTACCGCCAACTGCCGAAAATATCATTGTACCAACCATGCGTAATACTGCTGCCATCACCGCTATTGCGCCATTAGATGCTTCAGCAGCTAGCGGTACAATTGAAAGTTATACGATTGTAACCATACCGGCCACATCACAAGGTGTTTTATATGTAGGAACCGGTGCTGATCGTGTTGCAGTAACAGCCGGACAAACTTTAACCAATGCACAAATTGAACAACTAGCCTTTCAACCAAAAAATACTTTTATCGGTAATGTAGTATTTACTTACTACGCTACCGACAGCTACAATCAATTATCAAATACAGCTACCTATACTATTCCGGTTGTAGCATCAGGTACTTTACCGGTTCGCTTAACATATTTTGGCGGTACTGTTAACGGAAAATTGGTACAACTTAATTTCCAAACTGCCGATGAGCTAAATAGCAGCTATTTTGAAATTCAACGCAGCGAAAATGGTGCTGACTTTGCACCGGTTGCAACCATTACTGCTAACGGCCGTAACAATGTAATCACTAACTATACTCACCGTGAAGACTTGTTTTTAACTTTAAGCAACCAAGTTTACTACCGTTTGAAAATGGTTGATAGAGACGGAACTTTCAAATATTCTCAAGTAATCACCTTCCGTCTTAATCAAACAGCTACTGCTAACCTGAAAGCTTTTCCAATGCCTTACAGCAGTCAGTTGAATCTTTCTTACAACAGTAATAATGCTCAACAAGCGATTGTACGCATCTTATCAATGGATGGTAAAGTAGCTGTAAATACGCAGGTTGCACTTCAAAAAGGACAAAATAACTTATTTATAAACCAAGCACAACAATTACCTGCCGGATCTTATGTATTGCAATTGATTATGGGTGATGCTACCGAAACTTTGAAAATTACAAAGCAATAGTAGTAACACTGCATTTTCGCCGACAAAGCTTAACCCTCAGCGTAATGAATTCGGGAAGTAGAATTTTCCCAAAAAAAGAAAGATGGAGAAATTTTTCCAAAAAACGGAAAAATTAAAACAGTTAAAAAAGCTGAAACCCTTTACTGTAAAGGGTTTCAGCTTTTGGCATAGTGCATGAATACTTATTGGCATACCCACAAAGTCAATAATATGAAAACAATCACTACTCCTTCAACTCGTTTATTTGCTAACAATAGCAACACTTCAGTTTCTAACAATCAAACAGTTTTTGCAATACTTCGTAACACCATTTTGAGTGTGATGATGTTGTTTGTTTTTGCCACAGCAGGCGCTCAAAACAGCATGCAAGTAGATATGAGGTTTTTTGCAGGAAGTATCAATAATAAAGTGGTTTCTTTAAACTGGCAAACTGCTTCTGAACACCAAGTAAGTTACTACGAAATTCAACGCAGCAACGACGGTGAAAACTTTGCGCCGTTTGCTACTATTACAGCCGTTGGACAAAAAAGTCAAGTAAACAATTACTTACAAAGAGATGATTTGTTTTTAACCTTAACGCCGGTAGTTTACTATCGTATTAAAATGGTTGCCACTAACGGATCTGCTAATTTTTCTCGTGTATTATCCATTAAAACTTCCGGTAAAACTGCTAGTAATATGGCTGCATATCCTTCTCCATTTAATCAACAATTAAATGTAGCTGTTGAAAGTAATGAAGCTGCAAAAGCAACCGTACAATTAACAGCGCAAGATGGCCGTGTAATTGCTTCTTTTACCTATAGCATGAAAAAAGGCAAAAACACCATTGTTATTCAACAAGCTGCTACTTTATCTGCCGGTAATTATTTTGTTACTGTGGTAACCGATAACATGAAAGAAACACGCATGGTTACCAAGCAATAAGTAAACAAAAACGCAAGTTTTAACGCTGTTAGCAGTTAACTTAGTTGAACTCAAGTAGTATTAATATTTGAAGTGGGAAAAAAACAGGATTTTTTTTATATTGCAGAATGGCAATTAAACAAATCATGCACGGGTCGAAGGAATATGACCAAATGTTGAAATTGCGGTACGAAATTTTGAGAAAGCCGCTAGGACTAACTATTACACCGGAAGATATTGAACAAGAGAAGAAAGATATTTTAATCGCATCCTTTGATGATGACGAAATGTTAGGTTGTTGTATTTTAACAAAGATGGATGAGCAAACCGTGCGGCTACGACAAATGGCGGTGCAGCGTAATCAACAAGGAAAGGGTATCGGTGAAGCCATTATTCATTTTACCGAAAATGTAGCACGCGATAAAGGGTTTAAAGTGCTGATGATGCATGCGCGCGATACGGCTATTGGATTCTACGAAAGATTCGGGTATTCGGTTCGAGGAGAACAGTTTACCGAGGTAAATATTCAACATCATGCAATGGAAAAGCGGCTATAAAGCCGCTTTTTTTATTTAATATGCTCTTGAAAATATTTTCTAGCCGTATGCACCATGTCGCCCGGGAAAGCATCTTTAGGGATGATAAAAAAAGAAGTACTGCTAAAGTAAACATGAAAAAAGTGCGGACTTTCTAGAAAGTGGCTAATTGATTTCCACTCCCAACTGCGCTCTCCTTGCTCATTTTGAAGCGTAAAATCTGCAGCACTGAATATTACGCGAAACTGATCTTTAAAGGTATGAGTGCGTCTAAAAATCAAAAAGGGCATCAAAAACCAAAAGGTGGTCATTAAACCAAACCAAAGTAAAGTGCCTATTAAAAAGGCAAATGGTGAAACTACTTTGTAAAAGTAAAGTACAGCCGAAAGTATGGCAAAAACATTCACCAATATCATGAGTGTTTTAATCTCTTTTTTGCTAATAAAGTGATAACGCAATGCTTGTATTACTTTCCCTTTTTCGTAGGTGAAATAGTTGGATGTCATAAAAAAATATTAGTTCGCAGTTGCAGTAGGTGTACGTTTTAATTTTGATTCGGCAATACTCCATGAGCCCAATTTGTTGCCCTTCAAGCCAATAAAATCAACAGTTAAAACGCGTTGATTTTTGGGACCGGAAATCGAAAATTTAGAAAAATTTTGTTCTTCAAATAAGGTGCCCGGTACGCGGTTGGGATGGTTAAGTTCTGCGCCGCGTACTTTTGATACACCTGCTGTTAAAGGTGAGGTGGTAATATCATACAATGGGTAAAGTCCCGGTCTGTCCAAACTGATGATTTCACTGTGATGGCGGTCGCCCGTAATAAACAATACCCCACTAATATTATGTAATGCTAAAAAATTCATCAAATCTTGATATTCATATGGATACAATTGCATGCATTCAAATTTATTAAGCGAATTGAGCACTTGGCTGCCGGTAGCAATTATTTTAAAAGTGGCATGACTAAAAAGCAGCGATTCTTTTAACCATGCTAATTGTGCTTTTCCAAAAAAAGTTTTGTCGGTATTTACTTGGCCATTGATGGTATCTGCCAAAGCGGGTTCGCTTCTAAAATAGCGATCATCGGTTAAAAAAATATCTACATCGCCATAGCTGAGGGTTGAATAAATGCCTTTGCCATCTTCGCCATAGGCGCTATTGCAAGTATAATCCATAAACACTTTGCGACTTTCATCTTTTAGCAGATAAGATTTGCCTTGGTCATTAGGGCCAAAATCATGGTCATCCCAAATGGCATATTGGGGCATGCTGGCCATAAATTTTTGCAGCACCGGCGTGGCACGGTCGTGGCTGGCACGATAATTCAAACCCCAAGCTGTGCTGTAATCTACCTCTCTGGTGTACCAATTATCGCCTAACCAAATGTTGAATTGGGCTGAGCTTTGGGCCATTACATCAAAAATACTTGAATCGCCGCCGTAAGGTTTGCCCGGCCGATCAAAAATTGGTTCATTAAAATAGGCACAGCTTCCTGTAAGAAAACTAAAATCAGGGGCAGGTTTGCGCCATTGCCATAAATCGTAAGTGGTAAATTGGGTTGGGTAAGTTGTGGTTATTTCCTTTCCGTCTACGATAATTTTATAGGCATAAGTAGTATTAAACATCAGGCCATTCAGTGCAATTTTTAGCGGATTAAAGTCTTTTCCTAATTCACCTTTATAGGTTACGAGTGTGGTTTTAGAGGGACTGGTAATAGGTGCGTATTTTACGGCTACGCTCTTTACATCTTTGGTTACTTCTACCCAAACCGTTGCATTGCGAAGTTGAACATTGCCTACCCAGGGGCCGCTAACGATCGGTTTTGTTGATTGTGTTTTTGCCAAATTGGGTAAGAGGCAAATTAGTAGAACAATGGTGAAAATCTTACGCATATACCGATGATTTGAGGTACAAAGATGCGCAATTATGAGGGATTTGCTTCAGTTGGTGCTGTGAATTTGAAACAGTTTGCAATTTCTTTTCCTGCGGCAAGCAGGGAAAATTATTTTAATTTATCGTTTTGGAGATGCCGGTTTTGGTCACGGAGATTTTTCTTCTCAAAATTTTTTTCGAGTGCTTTGGTAAGATCTACACCGGTTTGATTGGCTAAACACATTAAAACCCACAAAATATCAGCCATTTCATCGCCGAGATCTTTTCCTTTATCAGATTCTTTAAAAGATTGTTCGCCATATTGCCGTACCATTAAGCGCGAAAGTTCGCCCACTTCTTCCATTAAAATGCCCAAATTAGTTAGCTCGTTGAAATAGCGCACGCCAACGGTTTTAATCCATTGGTCAACATCTTTTTGTGCCTGTTCTATCGTCATAATGGGAAGTTTTATTAGAATAATTATTCTTTGTTTTTGGTATCGATTACAATGGTGAATGGGCCATCGTTTACGAGTGAAACCTGCATGTCGGCACCAAAAGTACCGGTTTGAATGGGTTTTCCTAAATCTGCAGTTAATTGTGCAATCAGCGTTTCATAAAGCGGGATGGCTTTATCGGGTTTGCTCGCTTTGATATAGGAAGGGCGATTACCTTTTTTGGTACTGGCTTGTAAAGTAAATTGGCTAACCAGTAAAATTTCACCGTTACAGTCCTTAACCGACAGGTTTGGTACCTTTTCAGAATCATCCATTATGCGCAAATTCACAATTTTGGTACTCAACCACTGAACATCTTCCAGATTATCGGCATCTTCAATTCCTACCAAAATAAGTAGTCCTGAACCGATGTTTGCTGTACGATTTTTTTCAATATATACGCTTGCTTCTTGTACTCTTTGAATCACTGCTTTCATGAAACAAAAATACAAATAAGGCTTCAAAGACAGCGTTCATCAGGTTTTGCGGTTGCTGCATCCTTTTTTATTCATCGAAAAACGGCCAAAATCGTGTATGGTATTGCGTTATAGTAATTATTTTGGTTTCGGCTCGAAGTTGAATTTTGGAAACGATTTTATTGAAATCACCAAAAAAAACTTCCCTTTTTTTTCTTCCACATGGGGAAAATCGAGCAAAATCAACCCCCGTTTGAATTGTGAAATTTTGATGGTTTCTTATCCACAGACTGTTGATATTTAGGGTGCGGAAATGTGGCGTAGGAAAAATATTTTCGTTTGCCTTTTTGGAGGGTAATATTCAACACTTCAATTCAACTTGATCTATGTCGTCAAAAAATAAAGCTGTAAAAGGGCTGGAATTCAACCGGCAGTTTACAAAAGAAGGCGTGTCGCCCTACGATATGTTTGATTATGATTACCGTACATCGGTAATTAAAAACCCTTCGGGAGAAGTGGTTTTTCAAATGGATAACGTAGAGGTGCCCAAACAATGGAGTCAGATTGCTACTGATATCTTGGCTCAAAAGTATTTCCGTAAGGCCGGTGTACCCCAAGCGGATGGTACTACCGGACGTGAAACCTCCGTTAAGCAAGTAGCACATCGTATGGCTTATTGCTGGAAAATGTGGGGCGAACAATATAATTACTTTGCGTCCGAAGCAGATGCCAATGTGTTTTATGATGAATTGGTATACTGTATTTTGAATCAAGCTTGTGTGCCTAACAGTCCACAATGGTTCAATACCGGTTTGCATGCGGTTTACAATATTACCGGTAAACCACAGGGCCACTATTATGTAGATCCAAAGGATAATATCCTGAAAAAATCACAAAACGCTTACGAGCGCCCTCAACCACATGCCTGTTTCATTTTGAGCGTAGATGATGATTTAGTGAACGAAGGTGGAATTATGGATTTGTGGGTACGCGAAGCGCGGATCTTCAAATATGGTAGTGGTGTAGGTACCAACTTCAGCAGCATCCGTGGCGAAAGCGAAAAATTAAGCGGTGGCGGAAGTTCTAGCGGATTGATGAGTTTCTTAAAAATTGGCGATCGCGCTGCAGGCGCTATTAAAAGCGGCGGTACTACTCGTAGAGCTGCTAAAATGGTTTGCTTGGATTTGGATCACCCCGAAATTCAAGAATTTGTAAACTGGAAAGTACAAGAAGAAGATAAAGTAGCAGCTTTAATTGCTGCCGGTTATCCAAGTGATTACGAAGGAGAAGCTTATCGTACCGTAAGCGGTCAAAACAGTAATAACTCTGTTCGTATTCCAAACGATTTCTTTAAAGTGTTGGATGCTGATGGCGATTGGGGTTTAAAAGCACGTACCGACGGTCGTGTGATGAAAACTGTAAAAGCAGCCGACTTGTGGAAAGATATTTGTTATGCGGCTTGGCGTTGTGCTGATCCGGGTACGCAATACGATACCACTATCAACGAATGGCATACTTGCCCTGAAGGTGGTCCAATCCGCGCATCTAACCCATGTAGCGAATACATGTTCTTAGATAACACGGCTTGTAACTTGGCTTCAGTGAATTTGCGTAAATTCTTCGAAGAATCTAACAATACTTTTGATGTACAAGGTTTTGAATACACTTGTCGTTTGTGGACAGTTGTTTTAGAAATCTCTGTATTGATGGCTCAATTCCCTTCACAAGAAGTAGCTCAATTAAGTTACGATTATCGTACACTTGGTTTGGGTTACGCCAACTTGGGAAGTATGTTAATGGTTAGCGGTATTGCTTATGATAGCGAACAAGCACGTGGTATTGCCGGTGCCATTTCGGCCATCATGACCGGTATTGCCTATAAAACTTCTGCTGAATTAGCGAGCATTCTTGGTCCGTTTGCTAAATACGAAGAGAATAAAACGCATATGTTACGTGTAATGCGTAACCACCGCGCTGCTGCTTACGATGCACAAGACGCTTACGAAGGCATCCAAATTAAACCACAAGGTATCAATGCAAAATATTGTCCTGATTACTTATTAACCTCAGCCATCAAAGCTTGGGATGATGCAGTACAATTAGGAGAAAAATATGGCTACCGTAACGCCCAAACTACCGTAAT
>JBJOQA010000145.1:0-9575 GCA_046050225.1 Bacteroidota bacterium
GGATTAATGATGGGGTACAAGGGGAAGTTAAACTAACCCCCGAAATATTAACCCCCGATAACGACGGATGGGATGATTTTGCACAAATCAACTATCAATTTCCCCAATCAGGATATGTAGCCAATATCACCATTTTTGATGCCGCCGGCCGCATTGTAAAATCCTTACAAAAAAATGCAGTTTGTGGTACGAAAGGTAGTTTTAGATGGGATGGATTAGGTGATAAAAGCCAGCAATTACCAACGGGTGTTTATGTGATTTTAACGGATGTATTTAATCTTTCAGGACAACGAAAGCAGTTTAAAAACACCATTGTAGTAGCAAGAAGAAATTAAAGTAAAACCGGAGTGACACTCCGGTTTTTTTGTGATTTTAATTTTGGTACATGCTAACGCTAACTTTTTTATCTAACCCTCTTTTTTATATATTAGCCATTATTTTGTTTGGAGCAAAAATTATCATACTGATTGTTAGTGCTTTATAAATCTGTTTTTAACTGCGTAAAATAATTAACCCGCCTTTGTCGTTAGTTTACTACATGTAGTCGTGTTTGTACGATTTGTGCAAGTTTTCGGCTGCTGATCCATCCATCCAATAAAATAAAAGCATATGTTTCACCTCTGTCTAACACAGTGGAAGAATAACTTTTTGCGCCCTCTAAAGCAAACTTCGGGCAACTTCCTATTCACTTTTTACTTTCTGTTAATTTCCTTTGTTGCAGTGGCACAATCCCCGGTGCGTGTTACCTCTACAACCGGATCAGGTGCTGCCGGTTTATTATATGGCAATTTAGGTGCTGCTTTTACGGCCATTAATAATGGAACCCATACCGGTGTAATAACTGTTGAAATCAATGGCAACACATCTGAGTTGGTTCCGGCAGTTTTAAATGGAACGGGTGCCGGCGCGGCAAGTTATACGGCTATCTCTATTCGACCTACAATTGATGCAGTTGAAGTACGCGGTAATTTCACCACAGCAGGAAGAGGCATTATTGAATTGAATGGTGCCGATCAAGTAACGATTGATGGCGATAATCCGTTAACAGCCGGAACGCAACGCAACCTAATCATAACTTTTACTACCAATCAAACAGCCGCTCAATCATTAATAAGATTGGTGACTAGCACTTTACCCATTAATTGTAACAATGTAACTATTCAAAACTGCGATTTGCGCGGTAATTTGTTAAATGGAAATACTTCAACCATACAAAGTGCTACCAGCCCTGCGGCCCTCTCTTTGGGTGTGGTAGTGGCAGGCGGAGGAAGTACTGTTTCGGCAACTGCGGCACCTGCAGCGTTGGCAACAACCGGTGTGGCAGTTTTAGCCACAATCGGATCTACTGCAAATAACTTTACCTTACATAATTGCCGTATTAACAATGTGGGCGTGGGTATTAATTTCAATGGAACCAATGGTTCAAGTTGTAACCAGTTGACTATCACCAATAATACAATCGGTAGTGATAATACCGGCTACAATTTCCCCGGCGGGCCAACCAGTACTGTTTATTTCAAAGGAATTTATTTTAGAGGTGTTACCGCTGCTACAATTAGCAATAATTTATTACAAGGTATCAGTTCTTATATTATAAGTGGGGGTACACCCAATGTTGTTTCGGCAATAGAATGTACCAATACCTTTAATACCGGTGGTGGATTGTTTACCATTACCAATAATCAAATTAAAGGTGTTTGGTGTAATAATAGTTCATCAGTTTTAACCACCACCCAAATTGCAAGGGGTATTATGTTTACAGGAACAACCGCAAATACCACCTTGAACATTCATGCAAATACCGTTTCAAATATTCGTTCTAACACCATTTCGAGTGCAACTACAATTGGTGCGGTTGCAATGGATTTAGGATGCAATTCAACCAATTCAACGGCTGTAGTTAGTAATAATGATATTCATACTATTTATAGTACACAGGGTAGAGGTGCTGTTGGTGTTTCATTTTCAACCGGCGGCCCTAACGGTCATGTGTACAATAACCGTATCAGAAATATTGGATCAGGTGCAGCCTCGGTTAGCACCTTTAGTATCAATGCCGGCATTCGATTGTCGGCCGGTACCAATTTAAAAGTTTACCACAATTCAATTTTGCTGAATCATGCTTACGGTAATTTCCAACATCTATCCGCTTGTATTTTATCTCTAGCAAATTCGGCCCCGGCCAATATAGATATTCGAAATAATATTTTGGCTAATTACTCAACAACAAATCAAAACACAACTTCGGCGGATGCCTGTTTAATCTTAAACTCCGCACTAACTAACGTTAATAGATACACGATAAATAATAATGCCTATTTTGGTCCGGTATCAACGGTAAATAATTATCTGGCATTTTTATTCAACACTTCGGCTTTTCAAAACCCATCGCCTACTAATACCTATTCTATAGCCGACTTTTCTCCAACTGGTGGTTTAACCGCTACAAATTTTCGTAGTTTTAGTTCAACACTTTTGCCTGCCGCTACAAATGATAATGTTTCATTTGCAACACGTTTAGCAAATGCGCTTCCTTTTGCGAGTGCCGACGATTTGCATATCCATTCGGCATTTTCTTCTAATGCAAATGGAACGAAGTTAGAAAGCGGTGCAGCTACGGGTCTTACCGTAAATGGTGTCGGTTTAGGGATGGATATGGATGCTGTTGGCAGAATGCTTCCTGCTATGTCAACCAATGGGGGTGGTTTAAACCCTGATTTAGGCGCAGATGAATTTGATGGCTATTTATATGTACGTTCATGTGACCAAACGCCAACCCCGGGCATAATAACAGCAGCCGGTGTTGATCATTATTGCAACGGAGCTGGAGTTCCAGTAAATCGTCAATTTACTTTATCAAATTATACGGATGATATTACAAGTATCGTGTTACAATGGGAAGCATCAACAACAAGTGCTACTTCAGGCTTTGCACCAATAAACGGAGCAACTTCAGATGTATATATTACCAATGAAGCCCCTACCCAAACAACTTGGTATCGTGTTGCTGTAATGTGCACGGCAACAGGCGCAGTATCCTATCAGGATGTGCCTGCAGTTACTTATTTTGATGCACCTCCGGTAGCTACATTTACAAACAATGGCAACCCGGCCGCCTTTTGTAAAATGGTGGGCACCCAGTTACAATTAACGGTAACGAGCGAAGCTGCTACGCATTTTATATGGACAGGCGAGGGTGTAAATCCGTTAGATACGGATAGTTCTATCATGCCTGATTTAACTGCTTACGCAGGAGGTGCCGCAATGTACACCGTTACACCTTATACCGGAACTTGCGCCGGTACCACTTTGAATACAACCGTTAATGTTTTTGCAAGACCTACGCTTTACAACCTTACCGGAGGAGGAACGATTTGTAGCAATGGTGGCACAAGTATTATTGGAGTGGCCAATAGCGAATTGGGTGTTACTTATGAATTGTTTAAAGATGATGTAAGTACAGGCATTACGGTGGTAAGAAATGCAGTAGGCGCTTTTGATTTTCCGGTAGCGCAATCTCAATCAGGTGCATACACGGTAAAAGCCTATTTTACCAACCCGGCATTAAACGGGCCTTGTGAAGCTGTAGTAATGAATGACACCGTAAGAATTGTTTATGCAAATCAATGGATCGGCGGAAATGGCAATTGGTCGGATCCGGCGAATTGGACTTGTGGTGTACCGCAACAAGAAGATCAAATCGAAATCACATCCGGCGTGCCGCAATTGGATATTGATTATATCATGGATGGCTCTTTACAAATTTCTACAAATGGGGCATTGCGTATTTTACCAAACGTTACCCTTACTATTGGCTCAACCGGGGTGGCAAATTGGAATGGACGCCCGGTTACCCTTGTTTCCAATATTTTGGGAACCGGTTCATTAGGAAAGGTACAGGGCGTTTTAACGGGAGCAACGAATGTTACGGTTGAACGATATATACCGGCGCATGCAAGTAGGGCTTGGAGATTATTGTCGGTGCCTACTTACGGTAACGGACAAACGATTCGACAAGCATGGCAAGAAGGTTCTGTTAACCCTAATCCTCGCGACAACAATAATGTTTTTGGTACACAAATTACCGCACCTGGCTCATTGGCAGCCGTAACGGCAGCGGGTTTTGATATAAACACCCCGCAGCCATCCTTATACCGCTATGAGGCAGATGAATGGATTGCGCAAACCACCACGCATAGTAGCATTGAAACTAAATCGGGTTACTTTATGTATATCAGAGGAAATCGAGGTGTAGGGGTTAGTTCGGCCGTAACCAATAATAACACCACTGCTACATTACGTACAACGGGGTCATTGTATATTGGTTCACATGTTTCTAATACCGTTGCACCTAATACTTTTGGCTTGATAGGAAATATATATCCAAGTGCAATTGATTTTGAAGCGCTAACGCGTGATGCAGGTATTGGTAATGCATTCTATACATGGGATGCGCAAAAGTTAAGTGGTAGTTCATTAGGCATGATTCAAACATTTAGTGCAACAAATGGGTATGAATGCTTACTACCCGGTGGTAGCTATGCAGCAGGTGCAGCAAATACTAGTATTCAATCAGGTCAAGCATTTTTTGTTCGTGCATATAATGAAGCGGGAAGCATAACCTTTAATGAAAACTGCAAGGTTTCAGGAACGGTCAATCAAGGTTTTCGTCCGGCTTCTACCTTGTCGAGGTTAAAAACAACCTTGTTAAGGGTACTACCAAGCGGGCAAGATATAGTAGACGTAAATGCAATTGTATTTGACGATAACTATGCAGATACTTATGGTACCGAAGATGCCTACAAATTTGAAAATAACCGCGAAAATTTTGCAATCAAAGTAGATCATGAACCGGTAACGATTGAAGGTAGAAGTTGGATGGAAGGAAGCGATACCACCGACTTTACCTGGTGGAGTATATATTCGGGAAATTATAAATTGAGATTTGAACCTCAATTAATGAATGTAGAAGGATTAACTGCTTACTTGGTTGATCGTTATACCAATACGCAAACTAATATTCGTTTGAATGATACCACCGAAGTAGCAGTTACGGTTTCTGCCGATCCGGCTTCTTATGATGTTAATAGATTTGCCATTGTTTGGAATCGATCGAATCAGCCGATTAAATTCTTGAATGCAAGAGCAACAGTGAATGGTAATCAGGTCGATTTGCAATGGAAAACTAATCATCAGTTACGCGTTGTTTCTTACGAAATAATTTATTCGGCAGATGGTGTGCGCTATGCCGCTGCAGCACAAGTTCCGCGCAGAACGGCAAATGCAGATCAAGGCTATACTTTTACACATACACCTGCATTGAATGAATTGGTTGGGTATTATCGAATTAAAGTATTACTAAACGATGGTACAAGTGTAGTGTCGGATTTAATTGCATTGGCTGCAACACAGGTGAACAGTCAATATCAAATGTATCCTAACCCTTCAACAGGAAGAACAACCAATATTCGTTTTGAAACACAACCTTCAGGTGATTACCTAATTGAATTATTACATACTAATGGAGAAGTGTTAGCGCAAAAAAGGGTGATGCATACCACAGCCGGTTCGGTATATTCGATGGCATTGCCGGCAGGATTAGTGAGCGGCGTTTATCGAGTGAGGATTTCCGGTAATAATGCACCTTCAACCTTATTAACCTTGTTTGTTCAGCAATAAATGCTCAGATTCATACGGTAGAATACAAAGTGTGTCTGCAAAGGCACACTTTTTTGTATTTACCAATGATGTAAAATGGCTTTACAATTGCGAAATATAATGTTATATTGGTAAAATAATCTAATCAAAATCAAGCTTATGCGCATTAAAAAACATGCCTGGATGGCCAGTTTGCTTCCTCTGTTATTTTCTTGCAATCATCAATCGAATATGAAAAATAAAGCCTATCAATGGCCGGCAGTAAATGCGCCGGTATGTGAGCAACAGCCTAAAGAATTAATTGCACATGGCGATGTTAGAAAAGACGAGTATTATTGGTTGAACGACTATTTTAAAAAAGGGCCGGATAGTAATAAAGTGGTTGCCTACTTAGAAGCTGAAAACCGCTATTTTGATACCATGATGGCAGCTACAAAATCATTGCAGGAAAAGCTCTACAACGAAATGAAAGGGCGTGTGAAAGAAAATGATGAATCTGTTCCGGTTTTTAAAAACGGCTACTATTATTATACCCGTGTGGTAGAGGGGAAGGACTACTTTTTGTATTGCAGAAAAAAAGGAAGTTTGGATGCAAAAGAGGAATTGTTGCTGGATGTAAATCAATTGGCGGAAGGGCATGCATACTTCGCCGCTGTTGGCTTTACCGTTAGTCCGGATAATAAATTATTAGCATTTGCTGTTGATAAGGTTTCTCGTCGTCAGTATAGTATCATGATCAAAAATTTAGAAACTGGTGCTATGCTGCCGGATGTGGTTACCAATACCGAGGGCGACCCTGTTTGGGCAAACGATAATCAAACAATATTTTATACTTCAAAGCATCCCGTAACCCTGTTATCTAATCAAATTAAAAAACACCATTTAGGGGCTACAGCCGATGAGTTGGTTTATGAAGAAAAAGATCCAACAAACTACATCGGCGTTCAAAAAACAAAATCGGGCAAATACATTACCATTGTTTCACAAGGCACATTGTCTAGCGAAGTAAGATATCTCGATGCTGCTACGCCCAATCAAGTGTTTAAAATATTTCAGCCAAGATTAAAAGAGGTATTGTACGACGTAGATCATGTGGGAGATGCTTTTTATATCCGTACAAATTTGAATGCTACCAATTTTAAAATTGTTTCCTGCAAGGCCGATGCTACCGATAGTAATCATTGGGTTGATTGGGTGCCGCATCGTGCAGATGTTTTGGTAGAAGGTTTTGATGTGTTCGATCAATTTTTGGCTGTTTCAGAGCGAAAGAACGGTCTCGCCCAAATCCAAGTAATTCACCTGGCTGATAAGGCAAGTCATTTAATTGCCTTTGATGAACCAACGTATACTGTATCGTTGGTTACACTTCCCGAAGCAAATACTACCTCGCTTCGTTTTAATTATAACTCCTTAACAACACCGCCTTCAGTTTATGATTATAATATGCAAACCAAAGAAAGGAAATTGCAAAAGCAACAGGAAGTTCTAGGAGGTTTTTCAAAAGAAGATTATCAAACAGAGCGCCTATTTGCAACCGCGAAAGACGGAACTAAAGTGCCGGTTTCATTGGTGTATAAAAAGGGTTTTAAAAAAGACGGTAATGCGCCGCTATTATTGTATGCCTATGGGTCATATGGTTATAGCACCGATGCTGCATTTAGCAGTGCACGATTGAGTTTGCTAAATCGTGGTTTTGCATTTGCCATAGCGCATATACGCGGCGGAGAAGAGATGGGGCGTCAATGGTACGAAGATGGCAAGATGATGAAGAAGAAAAATACCTTTACTGATTTTATTGATGCTGCTTCTTTTTTGATTGAGCAAAAGTATACCAGCAATCAGCATCTCTATATTAATGGCGGTAGTGCCGGCGGATTGTTGATGGGCGCCGTTGTGAATATGCGTCCTGATTTGTGGCATGGCGTTATTGCTGCTGTTCCGTTTGTAGATGTAATAACTACCATGAGCGACCCAACCATTCCGCTAACGACTAATGAGTATGACGAATGGGGAAATCCGGCTAATAAGGAGCATTACGATTACATGAAATCATATTCACCTTATGATAATTTAAAAAAACAAGCTTATCCCAATTTATTGGTAACAACCGGTTTGCATGATAGTCAAGTGCAATATTTTGAACCTGCAAAATGGGTTGCCAGAATGCGTACTTTAAAAACTGATAAAAATGTACTGTTATTACATACCGATATGGAAGTTGGCCATGGAGGCGCAAGTGGTAGGTTTAAATCATTGAAAGATAAAGCCAGAGATTTTGCTTTTTTCCTGGCACTGGAAGGAATAGCAGAATAAGTAGTTGAAAAATGTTTTTGGGCTGTAGAGATAAGTGAATGGCTTATTTTTACAGCCCTATTTTTTTTCGATTATTCCGTGTTCGTACGCCCATTTTACCAATGAAAGTAAATTGTTGCAATTAGTTTTTGAAAAGATGTTTTTGCGATGGGTTTCAACGGTTCTGATGGATATGAAAAGCTCATCGGCAATATCTTTATTGCTCATATTTTTCTCCATCAATCCAATGATTTGTTTTTCTCGATCAGTTAAACGTGCGTCTTCGGTTTGACGTTTTACATCATCCTGTTTACTGAGTTCTGCCAATACGGATTCGTGAAAGTAAATGCCACCTGCGTGCACTTTTTCAATGGCTTGTGCAAGTTCGCCAATATTCGTTTGCTTTAATAAGTAACCGGCTATATCTGCATCTCTAATCATCGCATCAACTACATGTGCCTCGCTGCTCATACTCAGTGCAATGATACGAATGTGCGGAAATTGTTCTTTTACGGCTTTGGCTAATTGTTGCCCATTCATATTGGGCATCATTACGTCTGTTAATAAAATATCTACGGCATTTTTTTGTAAAGCAGCTAACATGGCTTCTCCCGAATTGGCAGTTACAACAACACTGAGGTTGGCGTTGCTTTTCAGCATTGCTTGTAAACCATCAATTACTATTTGATGGTCGTCGGCGATAGCCAATAAAATTTTCTTATGTGCCATTATATTTTTGCAGGTATATGAATTGATACTACAGTGCCATTTCCTGAACCCGTATCCCAATCAACAGTGCCGTGAAGATAATGAATTCGACTCCGAATATTTTGTAATCCGATGCCCTCTTTTTTTAGGGCTTTTTCTAAATCGAATCCTTTTCCATTGTCTTCTATCAAAACATCTACGCCGTCAGTTTCCTGGTGAATGGAAATGTCTAGTTGATTTGCGCCCGAATGTTTGATAACATTGTTTACGCACTCTTGTATAACGCGATATAATACCGTTTGCGTATGTTCATCCAAATTGATTTCATTTTGAGAGCTATGTAAATTGATGGAAATCAAACTACTATCTAACTGGTTGGTGAAGTTGCGAACTGCCTCAACAAATCCTTTTTTAGCTAATTGAGTTGGCATCATACTATGACTAACAGCACGTACTTCTTTGCAACTTTCATCTACCAATTGAATTACTTTGTCAAGCATCTGCTGATTGGTTTCAGTGTTGTTGTTTTGTTGTTGATAAGCTTGCAGGTTTAACCAAGCAGCCATCATGGTTTGACCAACACCGTCATGTAAGTCGGTTGCAATTCGTTTGCGTTCATGTTCTTCCGCCTCCAATATTTGTTGCGTAGCCAGTTGTTGTTGCGTATGCAGTTGTTCCTGTACTTGCTTTTCGCGCTTAATGGCATATCTGCGGTAATTAAAATAAACTGCAGCAATTAATGCTAAAGCAATGGCAACAATACTAAAGATTAAAGTTTTTTGTTGACTGATTTTTGCTTGTTGTAAAAGGATGGTTTGCTCTCTTTTTTCGCTTTCGTACAAGGCGGTTAATTCGGCAATTTTTGTTTCAGACTTACTATTGATGATTTTATTTTTGATGTTGGCGGTTGAGTCTTT
>JBJOQA010000146.1:0-4901 GCA_046050225.1 Bacteroidota bacterium
ACTAATTTGTCTACTACTTGTCCGCCTTTTACAAATAAAATTGCAGGAATGCTAGTAATACCAAAATTGGTAGTAACTGCAGGATTATGGTCAACGTTTAATTTGCCCACTTTCACCTTACCATCGTATTCTTTTGCAAGTTCTTCGATAACCGGACCGATAGCGCGACAAGGACCGCACCATTCTGCCCAAAAATCGATTACAGATAATTTATCAGAGTCTAATACCTCTGCTTTAAAGTTTGCGTCAGTAAATTCAAATGCCATAAAATATTTTTTTGTTGATTGATTGATAAAACGAATTGCAAATCTACAGCCATTCCTGCATTCTGTTCTATTTGACATATGCACATGCCAAAACAGAATGTGCATAAGTTTAAACGTGTCAGAATGGCTGCGTTTAAAGTGTTGTTACGTTTACCTCCAAATCGGTATTGGCAATTAAATATTGCGCTAAATCCTCATTCATGGTTATCCCTTTTTGTAAGGTTTGCAGCGTTACTTTATGCTGCGAACGTTGATCTACAATGTTGAATTTCAATTGTGTAGTGCCCGGAAACCCTTTGAAATTACGCTCAAAGAAATTTACCATCTCGTTAGTTAGGCGTTGTGGCGCTACTTCAATGCTTACTGCTTTTGTTAAAGTAGGTTTCACGGTTTCCAATAAATGAAGCTTAACTAACTTAAACTCCATTTGATCGGTATTAAACCTTGATTTAAAGGTTCCCTCAACCATCAATACCATTCCTTTCTCTAAATAGTGCTGATATTTTGCATAATCTTCACGCCACAACATAAATTCTGCTTTACCACTATAATCTTCTATCGCAAGTACACCAAAATTTTTACCGGTCTTAGTAAGTCGATGTTGTGCATCAATTACCAAACCTGCTAATCTAAAAGATCTAAATGGATTGGTTTGTTCGGCAATGCTATTCTTAAACTCATTATAATCGCCCAACGGCGTGATATTATAATGCTTCATTTCAAATTTAAAATTATCTAAAGGATGGCCGCTCATATACATGCCCGTCACTTCCTTTTCGTAATCTAATTGCACTACCAATGGCCAAGGTTCGCACACCGCTAATTTGGGCGGCTGCACATCCGGCATTTGCACATCACCAAATAGGGTATTGGTATTACTGGTAATTTGTGATTGAAATACACTGCCAAATTTGATAATTTTCTCAAGTCCCGATACATCGCCGGGCGCCTGATAAAAATATTGCGCTCTTGTTATATCTGTAAAGCAATCAAATGCGCCGGAATAGGCTAAACTTTCTAATGATTTTTTATTAACGGTGCGTTGATTAACGCGTTTAATTAAATCAAAAATAGAAGCAAAATGTCCGTGCTTTTTTCGCTCATCAATTACATCTTCAATGGCTTTTTCTCCAACACCTTTCAGTCCGCTAAATCCAAAACGAATTTCTCCTTTTTGGTTCACGGCAAAACCATTTTGTGATTCATTAATATCCGGACCTAAAACCGTTAACCCCATCCTTTTACATTCTTCCATGAAGAAGGTAATTTTTTCAATACTTCCTGCATGATTCATCACCGCCGCCATATATTCGCTCGGATAATGCGCCTTTAAATAAGCCGTTTGATAAGCTACAAATGCATAACAAGTAGAATGCGATTTGTTAAAGGCATATTGCGCAAATGCTTCCCAGTCGGTCCAAATTTTTTCAAGTTTATCTGCAGGATGACCTTTTTGTGTGGCACCTTCCACAAACTTCACCTTCATTTTATCCAATACTGCTTTTTGCTTTTTACCCATCGCTTTACGCAGGATATCGGCATCACCTTTACTAAATCCGGCCAGTTTTTGCGATAGCAACATCACCTGTTCTTGATACACGGTAATACCGTAAGTATCTTTCAGGTATTCTTCCATGTCTTGCAAATCGTACTCCACAGCTTTCTTGCCATGTTTACGATCAATAAATTCGGGTATATAGGCAATCGGGCCCGGACGATACAAGGCGTTCATCGCAATCAAGTCATCAAACTTATCCGGCTTTAGCTCGCGCAGATATTTTTGCATCCCCACACTTTCAAATTGGAACGTTGCATTGGTATCACCAGCTTGATAAAGTTTATAGGTTTTTTCGTCATCCAGCGGGATATAATCAATATCGATGGAAACGCCATGGTTTTCTCTAATTAACGAAAGGGCCGTTTTTAAAATACTCAGGGTTTTCAAACCCAAGAAGTCCATCTTAATTACACCGGCTTCTTCAATGGTACTACCTTCAATTTGAGTTAACCATAAATCAGATTCTTTAGAGGTGGCTACCGGAATTAAATCGGTTAAATCGCGCGGTGCGATGATGATACCCGCTGCATGGATACCGGTGTTACGTACCGAACCTTCTAAAATTTCTGCTTCATGTAAAACCTTGCCATGCAGCATATCGGTTTGGCTATAGAGCTCTCTTAATTTTTTTACATTTTCAAAATCATCGGGGGTAATTTGTTCTTTTTCTTCCAACGATTTTTCGCCTTCTTTCGCTTCCTTGGTGGTTAAAGGAGCATGGAGAACCCGCTTTAAACTAATACCCGGTTTTTCAGGAATTAGCTTGGTAATAGCTCTACTTTCGGCCAAGGGCAAATCCATCACGCGCGCCACATCGGCGATACTTGATTTGGCGGCCATCGTACCGTAAGTGATAATTTGGGCCACCTGATTTTTACCATATTTCTGCACCACATAATCAATTACTTTTTGTCGGCCATCATCATCAAAATCCGTATCAATATCGGGCATGCTCTTACGCTCCGGATTCAAGAAACGCTCAAATAGCAAATTGTACTTAATGGGGTCGATGTTGGTAATGCCAATGCAATAAGCAACCACACTTCCAGCAGCCGATCCACGGCCAGGACCTACAAAAACACCAATTTCTCTACCGGCTTTAATAAAATCGCTTACAATTAAAAAGTAACCGGCAAAGCCCATGCTTCTAATTACACCTAATTCAAAACTGATGCGCTCTTCCGCCTCGGGCGTTAAAATTTTATAGCGATCTTTGGCGCCGGCCCAAGTAATGCTTTCTAGGTAATCGTCTTGCGATTCAAAGTTGGCGGGCACTTTAAAGTGCGGCAATAAAATATCCCGTTTTAAATCGAGCAAGTCAATTTTGTCAACAATTTCATTGGTATTGTCTATCGCCTCCGGCAGATCTTGAAACACTTTCTCCATTTCGGAAGTGGTTTTCAAAAAAAACTGATCATTGGGAAATGCAAATCGTTTGTTTTTTACCAATACATCATCATCCGAAAATTCGCGCGAAGCGGGGGTGGCAATTTTTTCGCCGGTGTTTATACACAGTAAAATATCGTGTGCCGTAAAATCTTTTTGATCCACATAGTGGCTATCATTACTGGCAATTACTTTTACATTGTACTTCTTGGCAAATTTTAATAAAATTTCATTCACCTTATCCTGCTCGGCCATGCCATGGCGTTGCAATTCAACATAATAATCTTCTTGAAAAATATTGAGCCACCATTTAAATTCATTTTCGCCTTCAGCTTCTCCTTTTTTTAAAATGGTTTGCGGTACCAAAGCACCAAGGCAACAAGTGGTAGCAATGAGCCCTTCATGGTATTTATGGATAAGTTCTTTATCAATTCTGGGATATTTCGAGTACATCCCTTCAATAAAACCTAAAGAGGTAAGTTTAACCAGATTTTTATACCCTTGCTCATTTTTAGCCAATAAAATTTGATGATGGCGCGGATCTTTTTCTTCCTTGTTAAAAGTTTTACGATGTCGATCGGTGGTTATGTAAAATTCACAGCCCACCACCGGCTTTACTTTTAAGGAGCCATCGGCATTTTTATGGTTATAGGCCTCTTTTACAAATTCAAATGCGCCAAACATATTGCCATGGTCGCTGATAGCGAGCGCAGGCATGCCATCGGCAATCGCTTTTTTATATAGATTTTTGATGGAGGCGGCACCATCCAACAATGAATATTGCGTGTGTACGTGTAAATGCGAAAACTTCATGATTCGGGTTTCTGAAAGTGTAGGGCTGAATTGCGCTACACAAGCTGATTATCAGCGAAATTACAAGGCAACCAACTGCGCAGCCTTCATGTGGAAAATTATCCTAGCTGCTTGGTTCGGTTGAACTGTTGCGCAAATATCGTTTTTCGGCAGCTCCCAAGCAGAATCCTTTTTCCACATAACAAAAAATGTTAAAGTAAAATGGCAGTTTGGATAGTACTTGCATTTGTGGATATTGGGTATTACCTTTGCAGCCGAATTGATTATTAACCTATTGGCACCATTATTGGCTGTAGGGTTGTTTGAAAACATCCTTTTTACAAATTGTGAGTATGCGGTTGTCAATAGCTAAATCCCCCATTTATTGCTTATGAAAAAAATATGGATTGTTGGGGTTTGGTCGATAGCATTCCTTTCATTCTCAACATTGAAGGCACAAACATCTACGCCTAGTAATGTTGTTAATCAGCATGCAGAACAGCGGCAACTAAAGTTTATTGATCATATTGAGATTATACCTACTGCAGGCCCATCTGCAGCAATAGTTGAACCGGGTTTTAGCTATGTTGCAAAATCAGAAAACACAAATACCACTCGAAATAATTCTGCCACGTTGAGTATTGAAAATTGCTCAGCCATTCAGTTTAAATACGCCATGTTATTAGATGTGGAGGTGGAGTTAATTCGTGATTTAAGCTTATTTGCATTTATTGAAGAATGGTGGGGCACGAATTACAAATATGGCGGTAATGACAAAGAAGGGATTGACTGTAGTGCATTTTGCGGAAAATTGGCCGAAGCTGTTTATCAAAAATTATTACCTCGTACTGCTCGCGAACAATTTGCTGCTAGTGCTAGATTAACCCGTGAAGAGTTAA